>QZJI01000076.1 GCA_003599735.1 Dehalococcoidia bacterium
GGCACGCTGGCGCGCTGGTCGCTGTCGCCGATCTGTACGTACGGGCCGTAGCGGCCGACGCGCACCGCCACCTCGTTCCCTTCCGGGTCACGACCCAGCGGGATGGAACAGACAGCGCGGGCATCGATGGCTTCCCAGCCGCCCTCGATCGCCTGGTGGAGGCCATCGTGGGCCACCCGGTCGCTCTTCGGGGCGTTTGGATCGCCGAAGTAGAAGGCATGGAGCCACGGCTTTGGATCGCGCTCGCCGTCCGCGATCTCGTCGAGACGTTCCTCCATCTTGGCGGTAAAGCCGAGGTCGACGAGGTCGGGGAAGTGCTGCTCCAGCAGGGTTACGACGGCGAAGGCGACGAATGTGGGGATCAACGCCGTCCCCTTCTTCCAGACATACCCACGGTCCTGAATCGTCTCCAGGATCGAGGCGTACGTGGAGGGCCGGCCGATGCCGCGCTCTTCCAGTTCGCGGATCAGGCTCGCCTCGGTCCAGCGGGCTGGAGACTGGGTCTCGTGGCCGCGTGCGTCCACGCTGACCGGGTCGAGCGGCTGGCCGGGTGTCAGCGGCGGCAGCACGCGTTCCTGGTCTTCGAGTTCCGCGTCCGGGTCGTCCGAACCCTCGACGTACGCACGGAGGAAGCCGGGGAACGAGATCACCTTGCCGGAGGTCTGGAAGACCGCGCGGCCCTCGGCCCCTGCGTCGCCGGAGAGCCGCACCTGTGTCCGTAACCCGTTCGCGTCGCGCATTTGCGAGGCAACGGTGCGCTTCCAGACGAGGTCGTAGAGCCGGAGCGCATCCGGGTCGAGTTCACCCTGCAGGCTTTCTGGTGTGCGGAAAGAGTCGCCGGCCGGGCGGATCGCCTCGTGCGCCTCCTGCGCGCCGCGCGCCTTCGCCGTGTACTGGCGCGGCGCGTCCGGGAGGTAGGGCGCGCCGTACAACTCCGTGATCTGACGGCGGGCGGCTGCGATCGCCTGCTCGGACAGGTTGGTGCTGTCCGTACGCATGTAGGTGATGTAGCCGTTCTCGTAGAGCCGCTGCGCGACCGCCATCGTGCGTTGCGCGGAGTACCGGAGTTTGCGCGCTGCCTCCTGCTGGATCGTCGAGGTGATGAACGGCGCGGGAGGCCGCTGTGTGAACGGGCGCTCCTGCACGTCGTCCACAACGAACTTCGCCGTGCGCAACATCGATGCAAGAGCGGTCGCGGCGGCCTCGGAGAGAAGACGAGCGTCACTGGCCAGGTTGCCCGTCTCGGCATCGAAGTCGCGGCCAGAAGCGACACGCCGCCCGCCAACCTCGACGAGGCGGGCGGGGACGTGCTCGGCGACCGGGGTCTGCGTCGCGAGCACGGCATCGAGGTCCCAGTACTGCGCGGCGCGGAAACGCATCCGCTGGCGTTCGCGGTCCACGATCAGCCGTACGGCCACGGACTGGACACGGCCCGCCGACAGACGCGGCGCGACCTTCTTCCACAGCACGGGGGAGACCTCATACCCATACAACCGATCGAGGATGCGACGCGCCTCCTGTGCCTGGACGAGATCGAGGTCGATGTCGCGCGGGTTAGCGATCGCGGCCTCGATCGCCGGACGGGTGATCTCGTGAAACACCATCCGCTTCACTGGAACGCGCGGCTTCAGCACCTCGTTCAGGTGCCACGCGATCGCCTCCCCCTCGCGGTCCTCGTCTGTCGCGAGCAGGAGTTCGTCGGCGTTCTTCAGCAGCGCGCGGAGTTTCGCGACCTGTGCGGTCTTGTCCGGAGAGATGACGTAGAGCGGCTCGAAGTCCCGCTCAATGTTCACGCCGAGGCGCGCCCAAGGCTCCTTCTTCAGCGCGGCCGGTATCTGGGCGGCGGAGGAGGGGAGGTCGCGGATATGTCCGATGGATGATTCCACGACATAACCATCACCCAGATACTGGCTGATGGTTCGAGCCTTCGCGGGCGACTCCACGATCACCAACCGACGACCACCCCCGCTGGAGGGCGTGGAGGCACGGCGGCGGGCGGGGGTGCGTGGGGTGGCTTCCGTCGTCACAGGGCGTTCTCGATGGCTCCGGCAGCCCGCCCGGCAGATTCAGCGGGGGCGTAGTCACCCTCATCCTCACGGACGCGGACGAACTGCATCCCGCCCACATCCCGGACGAGGCCCTTAAGTTCCAGCAGGGCGAGCGTACCGGAGACAGTGGCGGCGGCCAAACCGCTCCGCCGGACCACCGCGTCGATGTGCTGCGGTTCTCGGCTCAGAGCGGCCATCAGTGCCCGCTCGTCGTCGCTCTCCGGCGGGGCCGCGCGCCCGAAATCGAGCTGCTTCCCGACGACACTCAGATTCAGTGCCTCCAGAATGTCCTCGGCATTCGCGACCGGCGTGGCCCCGTCCTTGATGAGGCCGAAGGGGCCTTTCGACTGCACCGAGAAGATCGAGCCGGGTACGGCGAACACTTCCCGATTCTGCTCCGTGGCGAACTTTGCCGTAATCATCGCGCCGGAATCGTGGTCGCCCTCGACGACCAGGGTGCCGAGGCTGACCCCGGAGAGGATGCGGTTCCGGCGAGGGAAGAAGTCGGCGCGCGGCTTCGTGCCCAGCGGGTAGTCGCTCATGACGGCGCCGCGCTCCGCTATCTCCTCCGCCAGGCGTCGGTTCTCCGGTGGATAAACGGTGTCCAGCCCGTTCGCCAGCACCGCCACTGTCCGCCCGCCGGCATCGAGGGCGGCCCGGTGGGAGACAGTGTCCACACCGCGCGCAAGGCCGGAGACGACCGTAATCCCGTTCACGGCCAGCCCGCGGGAGAATTCCTGTGCCGCCATCCGGCCATACGCCGTCGCCCGGCGCGTCCCGACCACGGCGATGCTCCACTCGTCGACGTCCGCCCAGACGCCCTTCACGTAGAGGACCGGCGGAGCGTCATCGATCTCGCGCAGTCGGGAGGGATAGCGCGGGTCGGTCTGGGCGAGCGCCGTCACCCCGGCCTGCGCGAGCCGTTCGAGTTCGCCACTGGGGTCGGTCTCTTCGCGAGCGCGGACGACCTCCTGTGCCGTGCGCCGGTCAAGGCCAGCGGCGACGAGGGCTCCCGCCGGGGCGCGCCAGACCTCCTCCATCGACGGGAAAGCACGGTCGAGCAACCCGAAGCGCGCAGCCCCGAGCCGGTGTACGCGGTGCAACGCAATCCGGTAAGGGAGGTCAGCGGGAGCCTCGACGGCCGGTCGATCCATGCGACGTAGGGTAGGGAGCGGGTCAACGCCTCGTCCCATGGAACTGGCGCAGCATCGTTAAACGGAGGCGCGCTCCTCGTCGTCAGGTGTCCAACGCGCGGCCCGCACCTGTTTGATTCGGCGACCGAGGATCGAGAGCACATGGAGGGTCACACCAGCCCCCCCGGCCTCACGGGCCGCGTCGTCCGGGACGGTCACCTCGTCGCCCGGCACGGCGAGCCGGCCTAGCTCCGTGGCGATCAGGCCCCCTACGGTGTCAAAGTCGTCAGACTCGATCTCGGTACCAAAGAGTTCGTTCAGTTCCCCAATGGTGAGCGAGGCATCCACAACCACTACGTCGTCCGAAACCCGCTCAAACGGCGCTTCGGGTACGTCGTACTCGTCCACAATCGCGCCGACGATTTCCTCCAGCAAATCTTCGACCGTGACCACGCCGGCCGTCCCGCCGTATTCGTCCACGGCGATGGCGAGGTGAACCTGGGAGCGCCGCATGTCAGAGAGCAGCTCGTCTGCGCGCTTGGAGTCCGGCACGAGGTATGGCGGTCGCGCGATGTCTCGCAGACGAGGCATCACCTGGCCGGGCGCCACGTAGGCGAGTAGATCTTTCGCGTAGACCACCCCCACGACGCGGTCGAGCGACTCCTCGTAGATCGGAATGCGGGAATAGCCAGTGCGGGCGATCAGGTCGATGGCCTCGCGCGCGCTGGCGTCGGCAGAGAGCGCGGTCACGTCTAGGCGCGGCGTCATCAGCTCACGCACGGTCTGGCCAGACATCTCCAGCAGCCCGCGCAGCATCCGGCGCTCCTCCACCAGGGCGGCGTCCTCTCCCTCGACGGCCTCCAGGAGCCGCACGAGTTCCTCGGCGGGGTCGATGTCCTCGCTGGTGCCCCGCAGACCGAGGGCGCGAAGGGGGATGTGGACGGGCGCGCGGAGCAGCCCCGCCGCCGGGGTCAGCAGCACCTCTGCCACGCGGCCGGGGCCCTCCAGCCGCCGGCCCCACGATCCCGGCGACGAGAGCACGAGGACACGCATCCCGGTACGGACCAGCGACACGACGATAAGCCCAACTAACGCGACCAATAGCAGCCGTGCGATCGACCAGTCGCCGCCGGGCGTCGCCATCACCGCTAGCGCGGCCACGAAGAGCGCGGTCGCGAGCGTCACGCCAGCGCGCATCGCGCGCAGCAGCCGCTGCCGCACCCGGACGTAATCACGCAGGAGATGAGAAAGGGACGGTGAGACCTTGCCGTCCACCATCCGTCTACGCGACAGGGGGACAGCCGCCGCTTCCACCGCGGTGGTGAGGGCCAGAAGCAGCGTGGCTACGGCGGCCAGAGCGATCAGTGCGGGAGGGCTCGTATCCACAGGCAGGCGATCGGCCTCGAAAGCCTACGCCCGACGGCCTCCTTCGCTCACGGACGAGCGGACACGGGCAGGGACGCCGATGACCGTCGCGCCGTCCGGGACATCCTGTGTGACGATGGCTCCGGCGGCGGTACGCGCCTCGGTGCCGACCGTGACTGGCGCGACCAGGACGGTGTCAGAGCCAATGAAGGCTCCGTCTCCGATCACGGTGCGGTGCTTGTCCACGCCGTCATAGTTCGCCGTGATGGTGCCCGCACCGATGTTCACGTCTGCGCCAATCGTCGTGTCGCCGATATAGCAGAAATGGCCAGCCTGCGTCCGGGCGCCAATCGTCGACGCCTTTACCTCGACATAGTTGCCGAGGTGGACGGCGTTACCGATTAAGGAGCCAGGCCGCAGATGGCAATACGGCCCGATATCCACGCCCTCGCCGATGATAGAGCCTTCAATCGTGGACGCGCCGATGGAGGTGCGCGCGCCGACCGTGGTGTCGATCAGTACCGCGTTGGGGCCGATACGGCACCCCCCAGCGATGCGGGTACGCCCGCTCAGAGTCGTCCCCGGCAAGAGGACCGTGTCCTCGCCCACCTCGACTCCGGCATCCACGTAGGTCGTGGCGGGGTCGAGCAGGGTGACGCCCTCCAACATGAGCCGTTCGCGGACGCGGTCGCGCAGGATCCGCTCCGCCCGCGCCAAGTCGACGCGGTCGTTCACAGGCAAAACTTCCGCGGTCTCCGCCACCTGGTACGCCTCGACCCCATCGCCGCGCACCGCGAGGCTGATCAGATCGCCGAGGGCAAGTTCGCCGCCGGCATTGGGGGCCACGGCAGTCAGCGCGCGCCAGAGCCACTCCGCCTCCACGGCGTACATGCCCGCATCCACCTCAGGCGCGCCGCGCATCGCAGGCGAGAGGTCGGCCTCCGCGACGATGCCATGCACTTTGCCGTTGCGCCGTTCCACACGGCTATACCCCTTCGGGTCCGGCAGGTAGGCGGTGAGAAAGGTCAGCGAGGATGGCGCCGCCACATGCCGGCCCGCCATCTCCAGCAGCGTGCGCGTCGTCAGCAGCGGCATGTCGCCGTGCAACAGCAGTAGCGGCCCACGCTCGCTTGCGACCTCGCGCGCCGCCAGCACCGCATGGGCAGTGCCCCGGCCGCCGTCTTGTCGCGCCATCCGCACATACTCACCGGCGGCTGCGCCGATCTCCTCGATCGCATCGCGTGCGACCACCACGATCGACGTGCAACCCGCGGCACGGAGGAGATCGCAGACCAGCCGCACCATGGGGACGCCGGCAACCGGGTGGAGCGCCTTCGGCAGCGCGGAGCGCATCCGCGTCCCAGGGCCGCCCGCGAGGACAACGGCTGTCCAGCCGGCAAGCGAGGACGCCGCGCTGGTCATGGGCGCGGTCAGCACGGGTGCGGCACCGGGGCGAGGGGTCATCGTCCACAACCCTTGAGCAGGTGGCGAAAATTGACCGGCCTGCAAGCGCCATCCTACACTCGGCCAGCCGTCGACCTCCAATCTGTCAGACGCCAGCGAGATTTGGCGACCGCACGGCCGCCTGGATCGCTCGAACCCGGAGACACCCTTCGTGACCGTCGACGAACTCCGGCGCGCCTTCCTCGCATTCTTTGAGGAGCGCGGGCACCGGCGCATCCCATCCTCTTCCCTCGTGCCGCACGGCGACCCCACGCTGCTCTTCACCACCGCCGGGATGGTCCAGTTCAAGCCGTACTTCATGGGGCTCGCCGAGCCCCCGGCACGCCGTCTCACCTCGATCCAGCGCTGCTTCCGCACGACCGATGTCGAATCGGTGGGCGACGCCACCCACCTGACGGCGTTCGAGATGCTGGGTAACTTCTCCGTCGGCGACTATTTCAAGCCAGAGGCCATTGGCTGGGCATGGGAATTCCTGACCGGCGTCCTGAGAATCGACCCGGCTCGCCTCTGGGCTACCGTCTTCACCACGGATGACGAAGCCGCCCGCTTGTGGGCGGAGCGCGGCGTGCCCGAGGATCGCATCCTGCGCTACACCGCGGAGCAGGGGAACTGGTGGGGGCCACCGGGCGACACCGGCCCGATGGGGCCCTGCTCTGAGATGCACTACGACTGGGGAAAGACCCCCGGTTGCCGCCACTGCGAGGCCAACACCTGCCACCCGGACATCGGATGCGGACGCTTCCTGGAGATCTGGAACCTGGTTTTCATGACCTACCAGCAAGAGGAAGACGGCAGCCAGACCGATCTCCCCGCCGCCAACATCGACACCGGCGCGGGGCTCGAACGGCTTGCGTCCGTCGTCCAAGGCGCGCGCACCGTCTACGAGACCGACGAGTTGAACCGCCTCATCACCGTCGCGGAACGCGTCTCCGGCCGGAAGTACGACACTAACAAGTCGCCCGATGTCGCCTTCGCCCTCCGTGCGATGACGGAGCATGCGCGTGCCCTCGCATTCCTCGCGACGGACGGTGTGCTCCCGAGCAACGAGGGCCGCGGGTACGTCCTCCGGCGGCTTCTGCGGCGCGCGATCTATTTTGCGTACAAAATCGGGATACGGGAGCCATTCCTCGAACAAATGGTGGACGCCGCCATCGACCTGTCGTACCAGACCAACCCACAGATGCTGGAACAGCGCGATTTCATCAAGCGGCTCGCCCGCGTGGAAGAGGCACGCTTCCTCCAGACGCTCGACCGTGGCCTCACGCTGCTGGATGAAGTGATCGAACGGGGGCGCAGCACCCGACGGATCCCGGGACGCGACGCCTTTACCCTCTACGACACCCATGGCCTGCCGCTCGAACTCACTGTCGAAGTCGCCCAATCGCACGGCTACGAGGTCGACCGCGAGGGCTTTGAAAAGGAGATGGAGCTCCAGCGCGAACGTTCCCGCGGCGAGGAGGCATTCACCGCGCAGCACGACGACCGCGCGCTCCGTTACGCCGCGCTCGGTATCGAAACGGCGTTCGTCGGCTACGACGGCCTCGACGCGCGCAGCGAGGTGCTGCACCTTGAGCGCGGCGGTGAACCGGTCATACGCCTTGAAGCCGGCGAGACGGGGGAGGTGGTGCTGCGGCAGTCGCCGTTCTACCCCGAAGGCGGCGGCCAGGTCGGTGACCATGGCCTCGTTGTCACCACCACTGGGCAGTTCCGCGTCCGCGACACACAGAAGTACGGCGAGACCATCGTCCTCACGGGCGAAGTCGAGCAGGGCCACATCGAAATAAGCGCCGCCGCCGAGGCGCGTGTGGACGCGGCCCGCCGCGCAGATACGGCGCGCAACCACACTGGCACGCACCTCCTGCACGCGGCACTCCGTTCTGTCCTTGGCACGCACGTCCGGCAGGCTGGCTCGTACGTGGGCCCAGACCGGCTGCGCTTCGACTACACCCACCCGGAGGCGCCAACCGAGGCGGAGATGACCGCGGTGCAGCGAATGGTGAATGCCAAGATCCGGGCGGACATCCGGTCGGAGACCTTCGTGCTCGGCTATGAAGAGGCGATCGCGCGAGGCGCCATCGCGTTCTTCGAGGATCGCTACACCGACACCGTCCGTATGGTGGAGTACTGCGACACACGCGGGAATGACCCGGAGCACATGCACACGTCCGAGTGCTACAGCCGCGAGTTGTGTGGTGGCACACACCTTCACGCCACGGGCGAGGTCGGCATGCTGATCGTCGTCTCAGACATCAGCATCGGCGCCGGGCTACGCCGCATCGAAGCGGTCACCGGCGCGGCGGCGGAGCGCTTCATCGAAGATCGCGCAGGCCTGGTGAACATCCTGGCGCGACGCTTCAAGGTGCCAGCGGCCGAGGTGCTCGGACGGATTGATGCGCTCGAGGAGTCGCTCGCCGCGGAGCGAAAGCGGGTGGAGGAGGCCGAACGCCGCGCCTCCGCCGGACTCGCGGACGACCTCATCGGGCGCGCGGAGCAGGTCGATGGCGTCTCGGTCGTGGTGGCCCGCGTCACCGCCGACTCGCCGGACGCGCTGCGCGTCATCGCGGACCGACTGCGCCCGAAACTCGGCGTCTCCTTCATCTTTCTCGCCGCGGACGCGAAGGGACGCCCGGCATTCCTTGCGTCCGCGTCCGAGGAAGTGATTGCGCGCGGCCTGCGCGCGGACGAGGTCGTGCGCGCAGCGGCGGCGCTGGCGGGCGGCGGTGGCGGCGGACGGCCGAACTTGGCACAGGCCGGCGGCAAAGACGCGGCGCAGATCGACGCGGCGGTCGAACTCGCGCGGAAGACTGTGCGCGAACGCCTCGGCGGCTGATCCGAGCCTCGCATCGTTCTCATCGCGAGTCCCGCACGGCGCAGAACCTCCGCAAGCGGTAGCCTCAACCATATGCGCTGGCTGGCCATCGACCCTGGTACCGTCCGAGTAGGACTCGCGATCTGCGATCGCGAGGAACGCCTCGCCGTCCCGCTGGAGATCGTCGCCGCGTCCGCTGCCTACCCCGCGATCCGTGCGATCGCCATACGCGAGGGAGTTGAGGGCGTCGTCGTGGGGCTCCCCCTGCACATGGCCGGCGGCGAAGGCGACGCCGCGGCGATGGCGCGCCGTCTGGGCGATCGCCTTGCGAAGGGCCTTGGCCTCCCCGTGGAATACGAGGACGAACGGCTGACTTCGGAGGAGGCCGTCCGCCTGGGCGGGCGTGGTCAGCACTCGGACGACATCGCGGCGGCGTTGATCCTCGATCAGTTCCTCGCGCGGCGTCGCGCGGAACCCCGCAATGTGGAGGGTGCGTGAGCGTCCGACGAGCCGACGCCCGGCTGGCGCTGCTGGCGGCGGTGATCGCCGTCCTCATCGCGTCCGCATGGCGTGGCACGCCCGGCGTCGTCGCACGCGCACTCCTGGACGACAGCGCGCCAGAGACACCGACAGGTGACAAATTCGTCCGCGTCACGATTCCCACCGGCGCCAACGCAGCGCAGATCGTGGCGGCACTGGACACCGCTGGCGCCGTTTCGGATGCGGGAGCGCTGCGCGTCCTGTTGCGGCTCACCGGCGCCGGTTCTGACCTGCAAGCGGGCCGCTACCAGTTTCGCGAGCACGCCAGTCCCGCTGAGGTGCTGCGCGTCCTCCGAGGGGGGCCAAACGGCGTCCTCCGCTTGACCATCCGCGAGGGGCTGCGTGTCGAGGAGATCGGCGTGCTGGTGGTGCGGGCAGGACTCGCGACGCCGGAGGAGTGGCAGGCCGCGATGAAGAAACCACGCCCGGAGCCATTCCTCGCCCAGCGTCCGCCCGGCGCTGACCTCACCGGCTACCTCTTCCCCGCCTCATACGACATCGACGGCTCCACGACGGCGGAGACGCTGGTGCAGGCGATGCTGGACGCTTTTGCCGAACGGGTAACGCCATTGGCCACCGAGGCACAACGGAGCAACGGGTCGCTCCATCAGGCGCTCACGCTCGCCTCGATCGTGGAACGCGAGACCGTGTGGGCAGAGGAGCGGTCCACGGTCGCCGCTGTGTTCCGGAACCGGCTCCGCGCCGGGATCGGGCTGCAGGCGGATCCTACTGTGCAGTTCGCCCTCACCCAAGGTGAGCAAGGCGCAGCGAGCATCGCGGCATCCGGCTACTGGAAGGAAAATCTGTCTCCGGACGACCTCCTGATCGACTCCCCGTACAATACGTACATCCTCCCCGGACTGCCGCCTGGCCCCATCGCGAACCCTGGCATGGGTGCCATCGAGGCCGCGCTGCGTCCGGCGACCGTGGACTACCTCTACTTCGTCGCTGCCCCGAGCTGCGACGGACGGCACCTCTTCGCGGCAACACTCGACCAGCACAACGCGAACGTCGCGCTGTTCCGTGCCTCGAAGTGCGGGCGCTGACCTCGCCCGCCTGGGGCGAGTTAGGCTAGTGCCATGACGAAGCGGATCGCGCTCCTTGGCCACCCCGTCGCGCACTCGATCTCGCCCGCCTTCCAGCAGGCGGCGCTCGACGCCTGCGGGATCGACGCGCGCTATGAGGGCTGGGATACCCTCCCGGAAGACCTACGGATCGCCGTCGAACGGCTGCGCTCTGGTGACCTGCTGGGCGCGAATGTCACCGTTCCCCACAAGGTGGCTGCGATGCGCCTCGTAGACCGCCCGGACGCGCTCGCGGAGCGTGTTGGCGCGCTGAACACCATCGTCCACCGGAACGGCCTGCTCGAAGCGACGAACACGGACGTGACCGGCGTCCTGCGCGCCCTCGAGTCGGCGGCGGTCGAGGTACGCGGGGCGGAGATCCTGCTCGTCGGCGCGGGCGGCGCGGCACGCGCGGTTGTCGTCGCGATGCGGCAGGCGGGCGCGGCTCGCGTCGTGATCGCCAACCGCACACCGGAGCGCGCCGCAACCCTCTCCCCCCTTGGTGGCGCCGATCTCGACCTGCGCTATGCGCCGCTTGACCCAGACGACGCGACCTTTCGAGGGGCTGCCAGTCGTGCCCGAGTGATCATCCAGTCGACGAGCCTCGGGATGCGGCACGGGCCAGATGAAGGCGCGAACCCCGTCCCCAGCGACTTGATGCATCCGGGGCAGGTCGCGTTCGACCTTGTCTATGTGCCGGAGGAGACGCCGTTCCTGCGGGCAGCGGTCGAGGCGGGCGCACGGCCCGTCGGCGGCCTCGCGATGCTCGTCCACCAGGGCGCGGAGGCGTTCCGGCTCTGGACAGGCGTCCAGCCTCCCCTCGACGTGATGTTCGAGACGGCACGGGCCGCGCTCGCCGCCCGCTCGACGGGAGCAGGGGGTGGACCGGAAGATGGGTAAGCCGGGCCGAGCGACCCAGACTCGGATCCAGGCACAGGGGAGCCGCTGATGGGCCTCGGGCTCGCAATCGTCGCCTGTCTACTGACCTTCGTTGTCGTCGGGATCATGGTGTTCCAGGCGCGCTTCGCCGCGCGTGCCTGGCGGCGCACCATTGCGGCCGGGGACACCCGGGCGCTCGCCGCGCTCCTCGACCAAACCTTTGAGATCTGGCGAAACAGCCGTCCGCCCCGCCGCACTCCACCCGCGGACTGGCGCGCCCTCCACACTGCCGCGGTGGTCGCGGCCGACCGGGAGCGGATCCGCGTCTCGCTGCTGGCAGAACCGGATGTCCGTGTGGTGGAAGGACAGCGTGTCGAAGTCGCCGGAGCGCGCGAGGTCGCCCGCCGAGCCGCCGTGCGCATGGTGGAGCGACTGATGTACGAGGTGCCGCACGTCTCCTTCGCCCACGCGCAGGTGGACGTGCTGACGGAGTACCGTCACCCGGACGGGAGCGTCACGTCGCTCTGTCTCCTCAGCACTCGCGTCACGCGTGAGCAGGCCGCGGACGCCGACTGGGAAGGCGACGACCACGTCGCGATGCTCACGGAGTGGGAGACGCGCGAGGACGCGCCCGGAGGGCCGGTCGACCCCGACGCCGAGGCGGTGATCTCAGCAGCGATGATCGACGCGGCCGAGGCGATCCGTGCGGCCGAGGACGCCCTGCGTGCAGAACGTGAGAAGGACGGTGAGGCATGACTCAATTCCGCTGGCTGACCGCGGGTGAGTCCCACGGCAAGGGGCTCCTCATGATCGTCGAAGGCGTCCCGGCGGGCCTGGCCGTTTCCGAGGAGCAGATCGCCGCTGATCTGAAGCGCCGCCAGGCGGGGTACGGCCGCGGTAAGCGCCAGCAGATCGAATCCGACTTCGCCGAGATCATCACGGGCGTGCGGCATGGCCTCAGCATGGGATCGCCGATCGGCCTCCACATCGTGAACAAGGATCACGACAACGCGAACTGGCGCGTCCGCATGTCTGCCGCGCCGGTAGACGAACCGGTCGAGCGTGTCACACTGCTCCGGCCCGGCCACGCCGACCTCGCGGGCACCCAGAAATACGGCTTCGACGACGTGCGCCCAATTCTCGAACGGTCGAGCGCGCGTGAGACGGCGGCCCGCGTCGCCGTTGGCGCGATCGCCCGTGCCCTCGTCCGCACCGTCGGCATCGAGGTGCGTTCGCACACTGTCTCGGTCGGCCCGGTGCATGCTCAGGTGGGCGACCGGATCGACTGGGCGGCCGTCGAGGCTTCCCCCGTCCGCTGCGCCGACCCAATCGCGGCGCAGCGGATGATCGAGGAGATCGACGCGACTAAGGAGGCGCTGGATACCATCGGTGGCATCTTCGAGGTGCGCGCCTCCGGGGTCCCGTTTGGCCTCGGCAGCCATGTCCACTGGGACCGAAAGCTGGACGGTCGGATCGCGCAGGCGTTCATGTCGATCAATGCCGTGAAGGCGGTAGAGATCGGCGACGGCGTGCAGAACGTGGAAAAGCGCGGCTCGCTCGTGCAGGACGTGATCCTGCCGCAGTCGGCGTGGGAACGACGAAAATGGGAGCGATCCTCGAACCGCGCGGGTGGCCTCGAAGCGGGGATGAGCAACGGCGAGGACATTGTGGTGCGCGGCTACATCAAACCGATCGCCACCATCCCTCAGCGGATGCAGACGGCTGACCTGCTCACCGGCGAGGAGACGCAGTCGTTCTACGAGCGATCCGACGTCGCCGTCGTCCCCGCCGCGGGCGTGATCGGGGAGGCGATGCTCGCGATCGTGCTTGCGGAAGCCGTGTTGGAGAAATTCGGGGGCGACCACGTCGCCGAGCTCCGCCGCAATTTCGAGGCATTCGAGGCGACAGTCGGCCCGCGGGAGCCGCGTTCATGACGGCAGCCACTCCCGTCGCGCACGCGCCGCGCCAGATCGTCCTCGTCGGCCTCTCCGGTGTCGGGAAGAGCACGGTCGGCCACGCGCTCGCGGAACGCCTTGGCTGGGAGTACGTCGACACCGACGACCTCGTGACCGCGCGGGAGGGGAAGACCCCCGCCGACCTCATCACCTCGCGCGGCGAACCTACGTTCCGCGAGATCGAGGCCCGCGTGGTGGCGGAAGCAGTCCGCCGCGAGTCCGTAGTGATCGCGACGGGGGGCGGCGCGTTCCAGCGCGGGGCAAACCGCCGGGCGCTCGGCGAACGAGGCCTGATCTGCTTCCTCGATGCGACGCCAACCGAGATCGCGCGACGGCTGCGCGCGGACGCCCAGGCGTCCCCACGTCCGCTGGTCGACGGCGACCTGGACGCAAATCTCGCGCGGCTCGACGCCGAACGGCGTCCTACCTACAACCACGCAGATCTCTGGGTGCCGGTACAGGGCGCACCAGAGCAGCGTGAGCAGACCTGCGAGGCCGCGGTCGCTCGCATTCTCCGCGCCTGGGCCACCGAGGGCACCGCGCTGCTGGCACGCCCGCGCCGCCTCGAAC
>QZJI01000081.1 GCA_003599735.1 Dehalococcoidia bacterium
CCGGGGCGATGGAGGTCGCCGGGGCAGCGAACCAGTACCTCGACGCCCGTGCGCCGTGGCAGGCGGTGAAGGCCGACCGCGACCATGCCGCGGAGACGCTGTACGTGGCGCTGAATGCGATCTCTGGCCTCGTGACCATGCTGAACCCGGTGCTGCCGTTCACGACGCAGCGCGCCTGGGAGTACCTGGGACACGAGGGCTCGGTCGGCATCGCCGGCTGGCGGCGCACGCCGGTGCCCGCGGGGACGGTGCTGCCCGAGCCGGGGCCGCTCTACCGCAAACTGGACGACTCCGTCGTCGCGGAGGAGGAGGCGCGCCTCGGGCTGTAGCCCGGCGCGCCCCCGATGCCTTCCCGCCGCGGCGAGCCGCCGGAGCCGCTTCCCGGCATCATCGACTCCCACGCCCATACCTGGTCGCGCGAGTTCACCGACGACCGTGATGCCGTCCTCGATCGCGCATGGGCCACCGGCCTCACACGCATCGTCGATGTCGGCGTGGACCTCCGGACCTCCCTTCTCTGCCACGAGTACGCCGCGTCTGACCAGCGGTTCGTCGCGGTCGGCGGTATCCATCCGCACGAGGCAAAGCACCTTGACCGCGACCGGGGCGCCTTCCAGGCGCTCATCGAGGGTGGCGGGTTCGCCGCAATCGGGGAGATCGGCCTCGACTTTCATTACACGCTTTCGCCGCCCGAGGAACAGCGTGCCGCCTTCGCGTGGCAACTCGACCTCGCGCTCGCGACTGGCCTGCCGGTGATGATCCACGCGCGCGAGGCAGACGAGGAGTGCTTCAACACCCTTCAAAACTGGGCACATCGTGCCAGCTCCACCTTCGAGGCGGGGCGACCGGTGGGGATGATGCACTGCTTTTCGGGTGACATCGAGCTCGCGCGACGGTACGTCGACATCGGGTTCGTGATCTCAGTGCCGGGAACAGTGACATTCAAAGGGAATGAGCGCGGGCAGGCGGTCGCGAAGGGTATCCCACTGGCCTCTATGCTGGTAGAAACGGACTGTCCGTACCTGACTCCGGTGCCGCATCGAGGACTGCGGAACGAGCCAGCGTACGTGGTGGAGACGGCCCGCTTCGTCGCGGCACTTCGGGACGTCAGCCCAGAAGCCGTGGCACAGACGACTTCCGCGACAGCCGCGCGATTCTTCGGCTTCGAGCCTGCGGCAGGACAGCATGACTAACGCGACACCCGATATGCAGCGGCTGTACGGCCCCGTGACGGGCGACCTGCCGCGCGTGAGTGCACAGATACAGTCGATCGCACAGAACGTCGGGTTCGAGTTCCTGCAGCGGATGCTGGAGACGGCCCTGGCGGGTACCGGGAAGATGATGCGGCCCGCTATTGCCCTCCTCGCGGGGCGGCTCGGCGTCTACGACCTCGACCGACTGGTGCCGCTAGCGGCGAGCGTCGAATTGTTGCACACGGCGACATTGGTCCACGACGACGTGATCGACCGCGCCGAGGAACGGCGTGGCGAGTCGACCCCGAATGCCCTCTTCGGCAACGCCGCTTCGGTGATGCTGGGCGACTACATGTTCGCGCATGCCGCGGATTTCATCGCGCAGACGGACAACACGCAGGTGGTGCGTGTCTTCGCGAAGACGTTGATGACAATCGCCAAGGGCGAGCTGACGCAAGACATCACCGTCTTCGAGTACTCCGCGGACGTCCAGCGCTATCTCGACCGAATCATCGGCAAGACCGCATCGCTGTTTGGCACCGCAGCCCAGGGCGGCGCCATGGTGGCGGGCGCGAGTGCGGAGCAGGTCGAGGCGATGCGGCTGTATGGGCTGCGCCTCGGCATCGCGTTCCAGATCGTGGACGACATCCTCGACTTCACAGGCGACCCGACGGTGATGGGAAAGCCTGCCGGTTCCGACCTGCAAGGAGGCACGCTGACATTGCCCGCCATCCTCTACATGCAGCAGCGACCGGACGCTAACCCCGTCAAGAAGGCATTCGAAGGCGTCCGCCGCAAAGCGAACCTGGACCGTGCGATCCGGGAGATCCTCGCCTCGGGCACCATCGATGAATCGATGGCTGTCGCACGCCAGTTCGGGGACGAGGCGCGCCAGGCGCTGGCGGTACTGCCCGCTGGCGAGACCCGTAAGACGCTAGACGGGCTTATTGACTACGTCATGACGCGTCGTTCCTGACCGCGAACAGAGAGCGGATTCCCATGCACCCCTGGCACGATATCGAAGTCGACGAGTCTCACATCGCGGACATGCTTCCAGTAGTCATTGAGATCCCCGAGGGCAGCAAGAATAAATACGAACTAGACAAGGCCAGTGGCCTGATCAAACTCGACCGTGTGCTGTACTCCTCCGTGCGTTATCCGGCGAACTACGGCTTCATCCCTCGCTCATACTGCGACGACGGCGACCCATTGGACGTGATCGTGCTCGGTCAGGAAGCGGTGCCGCCGCTTACGCTCGTATACGCGCGGCCGGTCGGCGTGATGCATATGCGAGATCAAGGGAAAGCGGACGACAAGGTTCTGGCGGTCAGCACGTTCGACCCCGTCTACAACCACATCCACGAGCTCGATGACGTCCCCGCCCACATCATGCTGGAGGTCCGGCGCTTCTTCCTCGACTACAAGGTACTGGAGGAGAAGGAAGTAATCGTGGACCCGTTCGAGGGACGCGAGCGGGCACTGGCGGTCATCGCCCAGGCGCTTATCGACTACCGCAACCTCCGAGCCCGCCCCTAGTCCTCGGCCTCGGCGCATTCGTCGTCCCTGATCTCGTCGAGACCGGCAGTCGCCGTCTCCTCGGCCACTCGGGCATGACGGGCGGCACTGACGAACGCGGCGCTCTTCAACTCACGTTCAGCTACCGCACGCATCAGTGAGTGCATGATCTGCTCAAGCCGCGCGGCGAGGTCGTCCGTGAGGCGGACTCGGCCAGCTTCCTCGTACGGCAGCGACTGGTAGGCGCGGAGCACGCGGAGCGCGGTGGCGTCAATCGGGAGTGCACCTGGGTAGCGCGCGCCACATTCAACGCCGATGACGCCGCCCTCCAACGGCGACCAGCGCGCCTCGTCCGCCGGCACCTCGACGCCGCAGCCGAGGCAGCGTGTCCACTCCGGCCGGAAGCCGGTCGCCTCCAGCAGCGCCAGTTCGTACATACGAGTCACGACCTGCTGCCCGTCACCCCGGTCAAGTCGCACAAGGGCGGCGTGCAACAGCGCGAAGAGCCCGGTGGCGTCAGCGTGTTCGACTGTGAAGCGGTCCGCTAATTCTGCGAGGTAGAGCGCAGCAGAGAGCCGGTCGAGGTCACCGCGCAACGCGGGGAATGACTCGACGGCCTGCGCCTGGGTCACCACGTCGAGCGAACGCCCATGCGCCAGCACAATTTCGACATGGGTGAGGGGTTCAAGATGTCCGGCGAGACGGCTTTTCGAGCGCAGCACCCCCTTCGCGACGACGTCGACTTTGCCGCGAAGCGGCGTGAGGAGCGTCACGATCCGGTCGGCGTCCCCCAGCCGGCGCTGACGGATGACAATCGCCTCGGTTTTGGTGACACGGGGGGCGCGGCCGGACATGGCCGTAGACCTCGGCTACTCGCGCTTCGTGCGCTTCTGGCGACTGCCCGGGAGCTTCTGCTCGACCTGCGCCAGCGCGCCGAACGCGATACTCACGAGGACGCAGACACCCGTGGTGTACAGCGGGCGTTCCGCGAGATTCCCCCGGAAGGCCGACGCCGTCATGAAGATCACGAAGAACACCACACCCCAGCGCACCCAGAGTGGAAGCCGGGCCGCCGTCACGATCAGATCCCGCACGCTAGACCTCCTGCCGGAACTCGAGCGCCCGCCCGAGCGTGACATCGTCAGCGTATTCGAGGTCGGCCCCCGCCGGGAGGCCGCGCGCCAGACGGGTGACCCGAATGCCGAGCGGGCGCAGCAACCGACCGAGGTACATCGACGTCGCTTCGCCTTCGAGGTTCGGGTTGGTCGCGACGATCACCTCCGTGACGTCGCGATCCACGTCCCGGATCCGCGCCAGCAGTTCGGCGATCTTCAGGTCTTCCGGCCCCACGCCATCCGCCGGTGAGATGACGCCGTGGAGGACGTGGTAAAGCCCGTGAAACCCACCGGTGCGCTCGATCGCGACCACATCGAGCGGCTCTTCCACAACACAGATGATCGTGCGCTCCCGCCCTTTGTCAGAGCAGATCCGGCAGGGGTTCTCGGCGGTGACATTCTGGCATCGCGCGCAGAGCACGACGGAACGCTTCACCTCCATCAATGCCTCGGCAAGGTCGCGAGCCTCCTCTTCAGGGGCGCGAAGGACGTGGTAGGCCAGACGCTGAGCGATCTTCGGGCCGATCCCCGGCAGCCGGTGAAAGGCGTCCACCAGTCGCGCAATGGGCGAGGCGCCACCGCCCGAGGGGTCGCGGAAGTCATTCACCAATGGGTTCGGCGCCCTGCTTCAGCGCCTCCTCGACGAGGTGGCTGCGCGTCGGGCGCGCGGACGGGACATGCCCCGTGTTCCCCAACTCGGCCCAGAGCACAACACTCACCTGGACGGGATGGCCAAGAGCCTCTGTCACCGCCGTAGTCAACGTCTGCAGCACCTTGCCGCCGTCCTGGTCGCGTGCTTTGTCCACCTGCTGCTGAAACGGCAGCCCTACTTCGACCCGCTCGCCGTCCGCCGATTTCGGGTAGGCAATGGCGAAGAGCGCCCCCACCGGCCGCGAGTATCCCCGCATGGTCGCCTGCACAGCGTCCCAGCGCTCCCGTAACAGTGCGAGGTCAGGCGTGACGTCTCCTCCCCCGGTCGGGGCAAATTCACGCGCCGGGGGCGCTGCAGCAGGCGCGGCAACGGGAGCCGAAGGCGCAGGCTGCGTGGGTGCGGGACGACCGGGCGCCGCGGGTGCCTTCGAAGACGGTCGGGCAGCCGTCGCGCGGGGTGTGGGGCGGGCCTGCACACCCTCGGACGCCGGAGCAGGTGTGGCGCGGGGAGGCGGAGGCGTGGCCGCGCGTGCGGGCGCACTCGGCGCCGGTGGAGAGGCTGCTGGGGCCGAAGAGACGCCCGTGCAAAGCGCCGCGAATGCGATCTCCGCGGGCAGGGAGTCGTACGCGTCGCCCGCGAAGTCGACGGCGGAGAGCGCCTCCAGCGCCGCGACGATATCGGCGACGGAGGCGCCCACAGCGATTGCGTCGATCTCGTCCGCCTGCGCGTCCGCGAGGCCAAGCCGGTCACCGGCACCTGCCTTAAACATCAGCAGACTGCGGAGAACGGCGACCGTCTCACGCAAGAATGCGCGCACCTCGACGCCGTCGTCACGCGCTCCGGCCAGCAGGCTCAACCCGGCGGCGAGGTCGCGCATAACAGCCGCGCGTGCCAGTCCTGCAGCACGGTCGTCCACGACCAGTCCGAGGCCGGCCCGCACATCGTCCAGTGTCAGCGTCGTGCCGTGGAAAGCGATCAACTGGTCGAGGAGGTTCACGGCGTCGCGGAGCGAACCGGTCGCCTGCCGGGCGATCAGTTCGTATCCTCCGGGCGCAACGGTCAACCCTTCACCTAAACCGATCGTCTCCAGCCGCTGCACCATCGCCGACACCGGGATGCGGCGCAGGTCGAATCGCTGACAGCGGGAGAGGATGGTGGCGGGGATGCGATGCGCCTCGGTCGTCGCGAGGACGAAGATGACGTGCGGCGGCGGCTCCTCCAGCGTCTTGAGCAGCGCATTGAACGCCGCATCCGTCAGCATGTGGACCTCGTCGATGAGGTAGACCTTGTAGCGGCCGGCGGCAGGAGCGTAACCCGTGCCCTCGCGGAGGTCGCGGATCTCGTCGATGCCCCGGTTGGAGGCGGCGTCGAGCTCGATGAGGTCGATCGCACGACCCTCGTTGTAGGAGATGCAGGATGGGCACTGCTCGCAGGGTTCGCCCGCCTGAGGGTCGGCGCAATTGACGGCTTTCGCGAGGATCCGGGCGGTCGTGGTCTTGCCGGTGCCACGCGGGCCGCAGAAAAGATAGGCGTGCGCGGGCGTCCCGGCGGCCACGGCGTTCCGCATCGTGGTCGTGACAGGATCCTGGCCAGCCACGTCGACAAAACGACGCGGCCGCCACTTCCGATAGAGGACTTCCTGGGCCACTCGGCTCCCGCGCCGCGGAGGGGAGTTCCGCACGCTCACAAGGGAGTGTATCAGCGGCCTCTCGAGGGGGCAGCGCCGCGCTAGGCTCAGTCTGTGTGTGCGAGCCCCTGGCGCTTCGGGCCACCGTGGATGTGGGCGCCCAGACGCCGCTCCTCGCGCTCTTCCATATCGCGCGCCTCGGCAGCCGTCTCGTGGTCGTAGCCAAGCAGATGCAAGACGCCGTGCAGGACAATGTGCTGCACCTCTTCATCGAGGGTGATCCGCACCGCCTCCGCCTGACGGCCAGCCGTCTCCAGCGAGATAGCGATGTCGCCGAGGTAGCGTCCTTCCTCGTCCGTGAACCCGTCCGGGACGGGGACTGCTTCGCCCTCGTCGTAAGGGAAGGAGAGGACATCCGTGGGGGCGTCCACGCCACGGTGCTCCAGGTTCAGAGTGTGGAGGAATTCGTCACCGGCGATACGCAGCGCGAGGGCGGTGCCGGCGGGTTGTTCCTCGTCGCGCAGCACCTCGCGGACGAGACGACGCAGCGCGACCAGGTTGACTTGACCACGCTGGGCTGACGCGACCCGGATGTCGAGAGGGTAGCGGGCGGCTGGCATGCCTCGGCCGTGCCTACAGCAGCGCGGCGGCGGCGTTCTGCGCGGCGTGGATAAGCGGCGACGGGTCGAAACCAAAGAGCAGCACGCCCACCGCTGAGACGGCCAGCACGAACTGCACGCCCCCTGAGGCGCGGAATGGCGTCGCGTCGCGCGGTTCGTCGAGGATCATCGTGCGCACCCAGCGCAGGTAGTAGAAAGCTGAGATCGCGGTGTTCAGCACGGCGAGGGCGACGAGGGCCACCAGCCACCGTTCGCCACTCTGCACGGCGGCATTGAAGATGTAGACCTTCGCCACGAATCCCGCCGTCGGCGGAATACCGGTCAGCGAGACCAGGCAGAGTGAGAGCACAATCGCCGCCGCCGGAGATCGCTTCACCAATCCTGCGTAATCTGCGATCTGCTCAGAGCCAAGGCGGTCCGCGACCAGACTCACCACGACAAACGCACCGACGTTCGTCACCGCGTAGGCGCCGAGGAAGAAGAGCACGCCGCTCGGGCCCGCCGTGCTGCCCGCAGCAACCGCCGCGAGTCCGACCGCAATGTTGCCCGCCTGCGCGATCGAGGAGTACCCGAGCAACCGCTTGGCGTTCGTCTGAAGCAGCGCCCCGGTGTTCCCGACGATCATCGAGAGCGCGGCGAGCACCGCGAACATCTTGCCCCAGTCCTGTGCGATGAACGTGTCACCACCACCGAGCGCGGTGTAAAAGAGCCTCAAGGCGACCGCGAAGCCCGCGGCCTTCGAGGCGACCGATAAGAAGGTAGCGACGAGCGCGGGCGAGCCCTCGTACACATCGGGCGCCCACGCGTGCGACGGCACCAGCGCCATCTTGAAGCCGATCCCGACCGCGACGAATACAAACGCGAGCATCAGGGGCAGCCGCTGTGCCTCGGGCGCACTTGCGACCCAGACCGCGATGCCCTCCAGCGACGTGGTACCCGCCATGCCGAACAGGAAGGCGAAGCCGTACAGGAGGATGGCCGCCGCGACGGCGCCCGTCAGGAGGTACTTCAGGCCGGCCTCGGACGAGCGGTCGTTCCGCGTGACGCCGGCGAGGATGAACTGGGCGATCGAGGTGGTCTCAAGGGCGACAAACAGCGTGATCAGGTCGTCTGCCTGTGCCAGCAAGACCATCGACCCGGCAGAGACGAGCAGCAACGCGTAGAACTCGGCAGCCTGTTCGAGCACCGAGGCCCACTCGCGAGCCGCCAGCGTCACCGCGAGCACCACGCCACCGATGATCGCCGCGAGGTAGATCGAAAACGCGTCGACGCGCACCGCGCCGCCGAGGGCACCCGTTTCAACGCCGAAGACGAACTGCGCCAATGTCCAGCCGAGGGAGACCACCCCCGCGACGACGGCCAGCCCCCAGATGGCGGCACGACGTCCCTGGAGCAGGTCCGCGGACAGCACGGCGCCCGCCCCTACGTACAGGGCGAGGGCCGGACCCACCGCATGCACCTGGTCGAAGAAGGTCACGAAGCGGCCTCGACAATCTTCGCGATCGGCTCGATGCCGAGGCGGACCGTGTCCGTGAGCACGGCAGGCCAGATGCCCACGCCGATGATTGCGACGACGAGGACTGTCATCGCGGTGATCTCCCACCATTGCTTCGCGTCTGTGAGGTCATGGAAGTCGTGCGTCTTCGGGCCGTGCAGGATGCGCTCGACAGTCCAGAGGATGTAGCCAGCGGACAGGACGACGCCGAAGACGGCGGCCATCGTCGCGGCTGGGTGAGCCTGGATGGAGCCGAGGAACACCGTGAGCTCGGCGACGAAGCCGGACATCGCGGGGAGCCCCAGCGAGGCAAGTCCCGCCACGATGAAGACCGTGCCAATGAGTGGCATGTGGTGCATCAGGCCGCGCAATTTCGCGATCTCACGAGTGTGCGTGCGGTCGTAGATCATCCCGACCATCACGAAGAGCAACCCGGTAATGCAGCCATGGGTAAACATCTGCAGCGCCGCGCCGGACAGGCCGACCGGCCCGAGCGCGGAGACCCCCAGCAGGACATATCCCATGTGGGACACCGAGGAGTACGCCACCAGCCGCTTCAGGTCAGTCTGACGCAGCGTAATCACCGCGCCCCAGATCACCGAGAACCCGGCGATCGTCGCGAGGATCTTCGAGAAGTCATGCGCCTCGTTCGGCATGAGCGGCAGGACGATGCGCAGGATCCCGTAGCCACCCATCTTCAGCAGGACACCGGCCAGCATCACCGAGACCGCCGTGGGGGCGTCGGTGTGCGCGTCCGGCAGCCAGGTGTGGAGGGGGAAGACCGGCAACTTCACCAGGAACGCCAGCATGATCGCCCAGAACACGATCGCCAGCGGGACGATCGTCTCCTGCGGCGGCGTCTTCGTCAGCGCCTCGATGTCGAAGGTTTTGGCGCCGAAGCCGATGACGAGGAAGCCCACGAGCATCAGCGCAGAACCCGCCAGGGTGTAGATCAGGAACTTCGTCGCGCTGTAGACGCGGCGCCCGGAGCCCCACTGGCTAATCAGGAAGAACATCGGGAGCAGTTCCAGTTCCCAAAAGAGGAAGAACTGGATCAGGTCGAGCGACAGGAAGACACCGGCGACCGCCGACTCCAGGATCAGGAGCCAGGCGAAGTACTGCTTTGGCTTGACGTCGATCTTCCACGACACCAGCACCGAGACCATCGAGAGCAGCCCGAGCAAGACGATCAGCGGAGCGGACAGTCCGTCAACGCCGACGACATACTGCACGGAGAACCCCGCACTCGCGCCCTGGATCCACTCGAACCGCTCGACGAACTGATAGCCCTCGATCCCGCGGTCGAAGACCGCGTACATCACGACGGCCAGGGTGAGGTTCAGCCCGGTGAACGCGAGCGCGATAACCTTCGCCTCCGCCTCGCGTGCGGCGGGAAGCGCGATAGCGATGAGCGCGCCGGCGACTGGGAGCAGGAGAAAGAGCGTCAGCATTACGGCATCAGCCGTTCAACGAGACCCGGCGAGACGCGGTCGATCAGCCCGCCGGAGAGCGCCAGCAGCGTCCCGGCGGCGGCCACAACGCCAACCATCATGAGTGAGGTGTTCGCCTGAACCTGGCCGGTCTGGGCCCGACGCAGGATGTCGCCCGCGATCCGCGTGGCATAGGCCGCCCCATTCACGGCGCCGTCGACGAGGTACTTGTCGACGAGCGCCGCCCCGCGGCCAAAGCCGTGGAGGACACCGCGTACCATGCCGGTCTCAGCGAATTCGTTCACGAAGTAGAGCCGCTCGACCACCAGCGGCAGCGGGCCAAGGCGGCTGCGAATGGCCGATGACGCGGGCATCTGCGCGTAGTAGACAGCCGCTGCGGCAGCGATGCCACCGAGCGCCGCGACCGTCGACGCGACGAGCACCACCGGCTCGATCTCGAACTCGAAGTGCCGCAACGACGGGTCGAGCGCGCCCTCCATTAATTTGCCGAAGAAGCCGGTCGGCGCGATCAGGCCGAAGAGCACGGCGGGAATGGAGAGCATCATCAGCGGGAAGGTCATCGAGCGTGGCGATTCGTGCAGGCCGCCGTGGTGGCCGGTGTCGTGCGATGACGAAGCGGGGGCAGCGTGCGCGTCGTGCGCGGGGCCGTGGTCCTCGGCCGGCGCGCCGCCCCGGTACTCGCCGAAGAAGGTCATGAAGATGGCGCGGAACATGTACAGCGCCGTCATGAACGCGACCACCGTCGCGACCGCGAAGAGGAACTTGTCGTGCTTCCACGCGTCCAGCAGGATCTCGTCCTTCGACCAGAACCCTGCGAGCGGGAACACACCGGAGAGCGAAAGCGCGCCGATCACGAACGTCGCGAATGTGATCGGCATGTGTTTCCGGAGCCCGCCCATCAGCGGCATCTCGAATGTGTTGGTCGCGTGGCTCACGGAACCCGCGCCCTGGAACAGCAGCGACTTGAAGAACGCGTGCGTGAACAGGTGGAACATCGCTGCGGGATACCCGCCGAGGCCGAGCGCCATCACCATGTACCCCAGTTGCGAGATGGTCGAGTACGCAAGTACCCGCTTGATGTCCGTCGCCACGATGCCCATCGACGCCGCGAAGATCGCGGTGAACCCGCCGGTGTAGGCGATCAACATCTGGATGCCGCCCGGGGCCGCGTGGACGGACGGGAAGAACCGCGCGAGCAGGTAAACGCCCGCCGCGACCATCGTCGCGGAGTGGACGATCGAAGAGACCGGCGTCGGCCCCTCCATCGCATCGGGCAGCCAGAAGTGGAGCGGGAACTGCGCGGACTTGCCAGCGGCACCGGAAAGCAACCCCAGGACGAATCCCGCGACCACCGCCCTCGGTAGTGTGTGCACAGCCTCGTTGATCTCGAAGATGTCGAACGTGTGCGTCTTCGACCAGATCAATACCACGGCCAGCATGAAACCGAAGTCGCCGAAGCGGGTGACGATGAACGCTTTCTTCGCCGCGGCGGCCGCGCTTGGCTTGTGGAACCAGAAGCCGATCAGCAGGTACGAGGTCAGGCCAACCAACTCCCAGTGGACAAACAACTGGAGCAAGCTGGAGGACATCACCAGGCCGAGCATGGCCGCCGTGAACAACGACATGAAAGCGAAGAAGCGCGCGTAGCCGCCGTCCCCCGCCATATACCCCGTCGAGTAGATTTGTACAAGCAGCGAAATCGAAGTCACGACGAAGAGCATCATCGCGCTTAGGCCATCGAGGCGGATGCCCAGGTCCACCTCGAACTCGAACAGCGTGAACCAGTGGTGCGGTGCGAAACCGACCGCCTCGCCATCCTGGCCGGAGACGGTGTCGAGCGCCCAGAGCGCGAGGAACCACGCGACGAAGACCGCAGCAATGGTGACGCGCCCCGCGAGCAGCGGACGTGTGCGCAGGAATGCGACGATCGCGACGAACGACGCGATTGGCGCGAAGTAGATGGCCCAGACAGCCGCCTCGGGGATTTCGGGGAGCAGCATTAGATTTTGTTCAACACCTCACGCGCCACGTGCGTCTTGCCGTCCGGCACCCAGATTTCGCGCGGGTCCTTCATGCCCCCCACCTCGACCGGCGGAACGATGCGCACGGAGAGCGCCTCCTGGTTGAAGACCTCTCGCCACATGAGCGCGGCGTAACCGTCCGCAACATCCATGAACTTCACCCACATATGCGTCGCCCTCGCCCGCTATCCGCGCATCAGGTTGACGCGGTCAAGGTCGACCGTCTCACGGCGGCGGTACACGAGCACCGCCATCGCGAGCGCCACGGCCGCCTCGGCTGCCGCGACCGTGAGCACGAACACCACGAAGACATGGCCGTCGAGCGGGGCGCTTCCACCCTCCTCGAAGGCCGCCGAAAAGCGGGAGAACGCGAGGACCGTGAGGTTCACCGCGTTCAGCATGAGTTCGACGCCCATGAGGACGGCGACAGCGTTCCGCTTGGAGAGCGTGATGGCCGTGCCGATGGCGAACACCGTCCCGGCAAGGCCGAGATAGTGCGCCAGCGTGATGCTGAGGTCTTCGATGGCGGGGATGGGGGGCATCAGGCTTCCTCTCCCGCCCGACGCCGCTCCTGCACGAGCACGATCGCGCCGAGGAGCGCAAAGAGCAGCAGGACCGAGGCCACCTCGAACGCGAGGAGGTACCGGCCGAGGAGCAGGTCGCCGATTCCGGCGACGGTCGTGGTGAAGTCACTGGCGCCCAGGGCCTCGCCCTTCCGCTCGTCCCATTCGGTATCGATCGCCACGAAGCCAATGAGGCTCGCGAGTCCGCCCGCGGCGAGCATCGCCGGGATCACGTACAGCGTCGAGCCGTTGTTGCGCGAGGCGAGCGGGGTCAACATGACCGCGAACACCATCAGGACGGAGATCGACCCGGCGTAGATCAGTACCTGCGCCACGCCAATGAAGTCCGCACTCAACGTCAGGAAGAGCCCCGCCATCCCCAGGAACGAGAGGACGAGGAACGCGAGCGCGTGCAGCAGGTTCCGTGCGAGAAACACGAGGAGCGCCGAGGCCACGGTGACGCCGGACAGCGCGAAGAACGCCAGGATGATGCCCGGAGACTCCACTAGCCCCCCCGCATCTTCTGCGCGGCCTTCAGGCCACCGATCGCCGTCGCCATCACGGGCTGCTGCTGGGCGACCTCGGGCGCGTAACCGAGGGCGCGCGCCCAACGCCGCACCATCTCTACGGTCAGCCCCAGGTTGAGGAGCCCGAAGGCGGCCAGCGGGAACAGCGCCGGCGCCTCCCACCGGGCGAAGATCGAAGCCTCGATGGCGACGAGCAGCACCTGGGCGACGGAGAGCGGGATGAGGAACTTCCACGCATACCCCATCAACTGGTCCAGTCGGAACCGGGGAAGCGTGCCGCGCAGCCAAACGAAGAGGAAGTACACCGCGCCGATCTTGGCCGCGAGGATGAGGTAGCCGGGGATCCAAGTCTCCAGCCCGAACATCGTGTACCCGCCCATGAAGAAGGTCGCCATCATCGCGCCCACGAGGATCGCGTTCCCCAGTTCGACGCCCATGAAGAGCCCGGCCTTCATGCCGGAGTACTCCGTGTAGAAGCCGGCGACAATCTCGGACTCCGCCTCACCGATGTCGTTCGGCGTGCGGTTGATCTCGGCGGTGCTGGCGAAGAGGAAGGTGAACGCGCCGAAGGGCAGCAGGAAGATCAGCCAGGCGTTGTAGTTCGCCTGCCATGCCACGATCGTCGAGAGTTGCATCGAGCCGGTCAGCAGCACGACGGCGAGCAGCGCGAGCGAGATCGGGATCTCATACGACACCATCATCGCGACGGTGCGCATGGCGCCGAGCAACGAGTAATGGTTGTTCGACGACCACCCGGCGAGGAACACGCCCAACACGCCGAGCGACGAAATCGCGATCGTGTAGAGGACACCAACGTTAAGGTCGAGGAAAGACATTTTCCCCGCCCACGGCACCGGCCCCCAGCCGAGGACAGCGGGGATGAAGATGATCACCGGGGGCGCGTAGTAGAGGAACTTGTCCGCGACGCGTGGGATGACC
>QZJI01000032.1 GCA_003599735.1 Dehalococcoidia bacterium
CGGCGACCGCGTGCATGCCGGCGCGTGGTCGCTCACCGTCCTTGGGCCACCCGCCGATACTTCAAAGGTCGCATCCGAGAATGACCGCTCGCTCGTCCTACTCGTGGAGTCCGGCGCGCGCCGCATATTGCTCACCGCGGACATCGAAGCGGCCGGCGAGGCGTGGCTCGTCGAATCCGGCTGGCCGCTCCGCGCGGACGTCGCGCTCGTCCCGCACCACGGCTCGAAGTCCTCGTCCACGTCTCCGTTCGTGCGAGCCGTCTCGCCCGCCGTCGCGGTTGTCTCCGTGGGCACACGGAACTCCTACGGCCACCCGGCGGACGAGGTGCTCGCGCGCTACGACAGGTCGATGCTCTATCGCACCGACCTCGCCGGCACGGTCACGCTCGCGACGGATGGGACACGACTCTGGGTGCGGATCGGACACTGACATGTGTCAGCGACCACCAGATTTCAGGCTTAACCCAAGCAACAGAATCGGGAAGAAGGTCATGCGGGGGGGCCAAAGGGGCTCTGATCCTTCCGCTCGCGGGCGCATCCTGCACCTGCCCCGGATCGGGAAGGAGAGAAAAGAACATGCCAGATATCACCGTGCGCTCACCATTAGCCGAACTCCGTCACATCCTCGAAGACTGGCGGGACGACGACTGGCGCTGGGGACGCCTGCTCACTACATTCCCGACCTTGAATTTGCCGGATGAGGTTCTCGCGGTTGATGTTGTCGAGTCGGACGGCAAGTACGTCGTGAAGGCGTCCGTCCTGGGCTTCAAGCGCGAAGACATCACCGTCGAGGTTGCGGATGGCACTCTGTCGATTTCCGCAAAACGAGCGGAGGAGACCGAGCAGAAGGGCGAGCACTTCGTCCGGCGTGAACGCTACTCCGGCTCGTCCACGCGCCGGGTTGCCCTTCCGGGGATCACGCGCGACTCCACCGTAGATGCAGCCCTGAAAGACGGTGTCATCGAAGTGGCCGTCTCGGTGACGGCAGCCCAACAGGCGAAGCGGATCGACGTCAGGGAAGGTTAGCCGCGCAGATGCCGTTAGCGCGGAGCGGGCGACTGCTCCCGCGCTAACGCGCTCTGGAGGAACTGGCGGCCGAAGCGCCAGTCCTTCAGCGAGGTCCAGCGGGCGGGCCCGACCTGCATCGGGAAGACGAGGGCGAGGTCGCCGGGCTCGATGGCGGCCTGGAAAGCGTCGCGCACCGTCTCAGCGGTGTGCTGGGACTCGACCACCCAACACGCCTCAGGAAACGCCCACGAGACAACGCTGACCGATTGCACGGCACCGAGAAGCGTTGGGTACTCGCCCGCCGGGCGGCCGAGGCGGCAGAACACGCCGTAGAGCATCCAGCACCCCCGTCGTCCGCCTGCCCGGGGAGACAGCGGAGAACGTCGGTAGCGTTGATGACGCCAAATCTACGGGCTGACCCGGATCACGTCAAGTGATCTGATCATTAGATCGATCTAATGTTCGGAGACTACCCCGCCCGCCAGGCCGCCAGTGCCGCCTTTTGGGCCTCAAACAGCCGGTCGATACCCTCGCACGCGAGGTCGACGAGGCCACCCATCTCGGCGCGGGAGAAGGTGCCACCCTCACCAGTGCCCTGCACCTCAACCAAACGGCCAGTTGAGAGCATCACCACGTTGAAGTCGACCTCCGCGCTGGAGTCTTCGAGATAGTCCAGGTCGAGGATCGGCACGCCATCGTGCATCCCGACGGAAAGCGCGGCGACCTGAGAGCGGATGGGCGAGGCCGTTATGCCACCCGCCTTCTGCAGCCGCTCGACCGCGATGGAGAGGGCGACCCAGGCGCCAGTCACGGAGGCGGTGCGCGTGCCCCCGTCCGCCTGGATGACGTCGCAGTCGAGGGTCACCGTCTGCTCACCCAGCATCCCCATGTCGAGGCAGGCCCGCAGGGAGCGGCCGATCAGCCGTTGGATCTCCTGAGTACGTCCGCTCTGACGGCCGCGGGATGCCTCGCGGTCGCTGCGAGTGTGCGTGGCGCGCGGAAGCATGCCGTACTCGGCGGTGACCCAACCCTTGCCGGAGCCGCGCATCCAGCCGGGCACGCCCGGCTCCACACTGGCCGTGCAAATCACGCGAGTGTCGCCGAACGAGATCAGTACCGAGCCCTCGGCGTGCTTCGTGAAGCCGGGCTCGATCGTCACCGGGCGCGCCTCGCGCGGACTACGGCCATAGGAACGGTGCGTCATGGGGCCTCGACTCTGCACGCGGCGATGTCGGCCGGTCGACGGCTAGACTAGCGCGGCGGCGTGATTTGAGGCAGCGCACGAGGCACCGGGGAGCATCGATGGCCGGTTATCGCATGACGGCGGACGAGCGAGGCCAGACGCACCTCGAACCGATGGACCTCTTCGCCTGGCCATTCGAGAACGGTCCGGGCGAATTCAAGGGCGTGGGCGGCGCGGCGATGGGCGACGCCAGCCGCGTGATGCTGATGCGCTTCGAGACGGGCGCGCGCCCCGGATTCCACCGCGCGGTGCCCGGGTTCCTCATCGTCCTATCGGGTGAACTCATCGTGTGGGACTCCACCGGCACTGAAGTCGCTCTGGTCCCCGGCGACGCGCTGCGCTGCGAGACCACCGGGCGTGGTGGCTGGCGCCTGGGCAACCGCGTAGCGCAGGACACGTTGGTGGCACTGGTACAGATGCCGCCGAAGAAGAGCCCGCCCGATGAAGGCGCATAGCCATCAAACCCCGACCGTCGCCTCAAGCGTACTCGCCGAGGAAGGTGCCACCGAGGATGTGGACGTGGGCGTGATCCTGCGACTGCATGCCGTCGTACCCGGAGTTGGAGACGAAACGATACCCACCGGGGCACTGCTCCTGGGCCACTTTCACGGCGGCGGCGCCCACCGGCCCCATGTCCGCCCACAGTTCGGCCTGCGTCATGTGTTTCTTCGGCACGGCGAGCAGCATGACCGGCACCCAGCGCAGCCGGTTCCGGAAGACGATGACGTCGTCCGTCTCGTGCAGCACATCGGCGGGCTCGCGCCCAGCCACAATTTCGCAGAAGACGCAGAATCGAGGCATGCGCGGGAGTCTATCGCCCGACTGTGGCGCGTGCGACCCGCGTCGAGGACGATACGGCCCTGCCTGCGCAGCCTCGCCGCCCACTCCGCCTCGGAGGTGCTGTCATGACCGATATCCGCCCCTTCCGCGGCCTGCGCTACGACCCACATCGCGTCCGTGGCGACGACGTCATCGCGCCGCCCTACGACGTGGTCGGCGCAGAGGCGGTGGCGACGCTGCACGCCCGCTCCCCTTATAACGCCGCCCATTTGGAGAACCCTGCCGGCGATGGCGAGAAGAAATACGGCAACGCGGCATCGATGCTCTCGAAATGGCAGCGCGAGGGCACCCTGACCCGCGACGCGAACCCCGCGTACTACGTCTATGAGCAGCGCGCGCGCATCGAAGGCGCGTGGGTGACCCGCCGGGCATTCTTCGCACAGTGCCGCCTTCACCGTCCAGAGGAAGGGATCCTGCGGCCGCACGAGGCGACAATCGCGTCACACCGCGCCGACCGGCTTGCGTTGATCCGCGCGACGCGTACGAACATCTCTCCGGTCTTCGGCATGTTCTTGGATCCGAAGCAAACTGCCCGGGGGCTGTTGACGGAGATCGCCAAGCGCCCGCCGACCTTTGAGGCGACAGATGCCCTCGGTGACCGACACCGTCTGTGGGCCGTCACGGCGGCTGCCGAGATTGCCGCGCTGACCGAGGCCGTGGCCGCCTCGAACGTGACGATCGCGGACGGCCACCATCGCACGCACACGGCGCTCGACTACCGGGACGAATGTGCAGCCAAGGCCGGGAAGCGCTGGACAGGAAACGAGCCGGAGAACTTCGTGCTGATGGGGATGATCCCGCAGGACGACCCGGGGCTGGTCATCCTCCCGATCCACCGCCTCGTGCAGGCGAAGCCGCTGCCCGCTTCGATGGTTGACCGGCTCTCCGCGCTCTACCGCGTCGAGCGCCTCGCCAGCGTCGACGAGGCGTGGAGCCGCGTCCGCACGAACGCCCTTGGGCCAACGACATTCGCCGCCCTCGGGGTCGAGGGTGCGTACTCGGTGCATCTGCTGACGGCCCGCTCACAGCAGGCGATTGACAACGCGATGCCGGTGGGGATCTCGCTGCCCTCGAAGCGTCTTGATGCCCTCATCCTGACAGAGACGGTGCTCACGCCGCTGTTCGGCATCGACCGTGCTGTGATGACCCGCGGCGACCGCGTCACGTTCACGGAGAGCGTCGAGGAAGCGCGCGAAGCCGTGGAGGGTGGCGCGTGCGACATTGCGTTCCTGATCAACGCGACGCGGGCGCAACAGATCACCGACGTGGCGGATGCTGGTGAAGTGATGCCGCAGAAGACGACGTATTTCTATCCGAAACTGGCGACTGGCATGGTTTACAACCCGCTGGACGGTTAACCCGCCAGAGGTTTGTAACCGGAAACTACAGCCGTATCTGCCGCGCGACCTCGATGCCGTCCAGGGCGCGTACTTGGGTGAGTTCGTCCGCCGTCAGGGAGCGGGCGACGCCTAGCAGCATGAGCGCGTGGCCGTGCTTTGAGGGCGACGGCGAGACGGACATCGAGGAGATGTTCACACCCCGCTGGCCCATCAGCGTACCGACACGGCCGATCGACCCCGGCTTGTCCACGTTCTCGATCGCAAGCAACGTCTGCGAATCACCGCGGACGTCCACGCTGTAGTCGTTGATCGCGACGATGGCGCAACCGCCAGCCGTGTGCGTCGCGCTCACGCTCTCCACGCCGGCGTCCGTGTGGACCGCGACGGTGACGAGGCTGGCATACGGTTCCTGGGCCGCGCCTCTGTCTTCTTCAATGCGGAGCCCGCGCTGCTCCGCGATAGAGAGCGCGTTTACGGCAGATATCTTCTCATCTGTCGCCTCGTCCAGCAGGCCGACGACGGCGGCCGCCCGCAGCGGGGTGACGTCGTGGTTCCCCACCTCGCCGCGGTACTCAATCCGCACTTTTTCAAGGCGGCCCTGCGCCAACTGCATCGCGACACGCCCGGCGACCCGCGCGGCTTCGATGTATGGGGCGATGATCGCCATCGACTCAGCACCGACCGTCGGGACATTGACAGGGAACCGCGGCGCGCGGCCCTCGAAGATGTCCAGCACCTGCTCGGCCACGTCGACAGCGGCACGGTCCTGCGCCTCGTTCGTCGAGGCAGCAAGATGCGGCGTGACCACGATCCGGTCGTGGGTGGTGAGGATGTTTCCGACCGCGGGCTCCTCGGAGAACACGTCGATGCCGGCGCCGGCGACGTGGCCAGAGTCGACGGCGTCGTACAGCGCTTGCTCATCGATCAGCGCGCCTCGGGCGGCGTTGACGATGCGGATGCCCTTGCGCGCCTTCGCGAGACGCTCCGCGGAGATCATCCCGCGGGTCTCAGGGGTCAACGTGGTGTGCAATGTGACGAAATCCGCCTCCGCGAACACCTCGTCCAGCGACTTCATCTCGATGCCGAGCGCCGAGGCGCGCTCCATCGAGACGAACGGGTCGAAGGCGATCACGCGCATCTGGAACGCGCGGGCGCGGCTGGCGACTTCCGCGCCGATCCGGCCAAGCCCAACTACGCCCAGCGTCTTGCCAGCAAGCTCGACGCCCTGGAGCTTCGAGCGTTCCCATTTGCCCGCCTTCAGGGATGACTGCCCCTGCGGGATATTACGGGCCACCGCAAGCATCAGGCCGAAGGCGTGCTCGGCGGTCGAGATCGTGTTGGCGAGCGGGGCGTTCACGACGACGACGCCTCGAGCAGTCGCCGCGTCCACGTCAACGTTGTCGACACCGACACCAGCGCGCGCGATCACTTCAAGGCGCTGCCCGGCCTGGATGACCCGCGCCGTGACCTGCGTCTGGCTACGGACAATAAGCGCCTGCACGTCCGCGATGGCTTCAACCAGCGCGTCCTCCGAGAGGCCGGTCTTCACGACCACCTCGTGCTGACGCGAGAGGAGGTCGACGCCCTCCTTCGCGATGGAGTCCGCGATCAAGATTTTCGCCACGGGTAACGCCCCTGCCTGCTATCCACTTGCCCGCGGGGGCGACGCCCCGCGGGCGTCGTCAGTGCGCTGCTTTAAGCCTTGAACCCCATCTTCGTAAGAGCGCCTTTCAAGGCGTTCAGACCGGAATCGATGTCGGCGTCTGTCATGAAGCCCAAGTGGCCGAAGCGAACAATTTTCCCCTTCAGCGCACCCTGGCCACCGGCGAACACGGTGTCGTATTCCTGGATCGCCGTCTTGATGATGTCGTCACCGTTCATGCCCTCTGGCACGCGGATCGCGGTGACCGTGTCAGACTCCACACCCTCGGAGGCGAGGAGTTTGAGGCCCATCGCCTTAGCGCCGTTGCGCACCTTCGTAGCGAGGCGGTGGTGCCGCGCGAAGATCTGGTCGAGGCCTTCGGCCAGCATCAGTTCGAGCGACTTGTCCAGCTGGAACCAAACTGAGACCGCCGGGGTCCAGGGCGTTTGTCCGGACTTCAGCGAGTCCTGGTGGCGCTTGATGTCGAAGTAGAAGCGCGGCTGCGGGTTCGCGGCGGCCTTCGCCCATGCGCGGTCGTTCATCGAGACGAACGCGAGGCCAGGGGCCGTCATCCAGCCCTTCTGCGAACCGGAAAGCACCACGTCCAAATCCCACTCGTCCGTCTTCACCGGCACTGAGGAGAGCGAGGAGATCGCGTCAACCACCAGCAGGCGGTCACGCGCATGCACGACCTTCGCGAGGTCGGGGAGGATCGGGTTGGTGACGCCGGTCGAGGTCTCGTTGTGCGTGATGAACACCGTCGTGATCGCGGGGTTCTTCTTGAGGGCGTCCTCGATCTGGTTGACGTCCGCCGCGAGGCCAGGTTCAAACTTCAGCGAAGTAAGCTTGCCGCCATAGATGTTGACAAGGTTGATGAAGCGGTCGCCGAACTCGCCGATGGAGACGACCAGCACTTCCTCGCCAGGGGCCATCAGGTTGACGACCGCCGCTTCCATCGCGCCCGTGCCAGAGGCGGAAAGCGTCACCACATCATTCTTGGTCTGGTAGACCTTCTTCACGCCCTCGGTGGTGCGTGCGGCCATTGCCGCGAACTCTGGCCCGCGGTGGTTGATCATCGGCGCCGCGCCAGCCTGCGCGACCTCCACGGGTACGGCGGTGGGACCGGGGATACGCAGGTTGACCACGGGTGGCTCCTTGAGACGAAACGAGGTGCTTCAGAGATCGATGACGGGCGCCTCAGCAGCGCCCAGCACGAGTCTTACGCGCGGCCCCAATACGATCAATGACGGAAGGCCGCGCATCCCCGTCTTGCGGGGCCTTTCATCATGCGCCCCCGCCTCGCCGCCTACAATCTGTTTAAGCCTCCGTGCCGTCTGAGGCTTCATCATCAATGCCGGCTGACCGAACCCGAAGACACCGTGGACCATTCCTCCAACCCCTACCGCGACCTGCCCTCGGTCGACCGCCTGCTGGCCGACCCGCGTGTCGCCGCCCTGGCGGTCGAACGGGGCCACAACCCGGTCGCCAGCCTCGTGCGCGAGGTGCTGGAGGCATACCGGGCGGCAATCGCCTCCTCCGCGGCTCTTCCCGCGCCCACGGTTGTGGAGGCTGTGCTGGCCCGCGCGGAAACGCTCCGACCGTCCCTGCAGAGCGTGGTAAATGCCACTGGGGTGATCATCCACACAAATCTCGGGCGCGCGCCGCTCTCCCGTTCCGCCATCGAGGCGGTCGTACGTGCCTCTGCGGGGTACTCGAATCTGGAGTTCGACCTCGACGCCGGCGAGCGTGGGACGCGGTTCTCGCATCTCGATGTAACATTATGTCGCATAACTGGCGCCGAGGCGGGCATTGCTGTCAACAACAACGCCTCCGCCTTGCTGTTGGCGCTAGCCGCGCTGTGCCGCGACCGAGAGGTGATCATCAGCCGAGGCCAGTTGGTGGAAATTGGCGGCGGATTTCGCATTCCCGATGTCCTGCGGCAGTCCGGCGCCACGCTCGTTGAGGTTGGCACGACGAACCGCACCTACGTCCGCGACTACGCGGAGGCGATCACAGAGCGGACGGCGGCCATCCTGCGCGTCCATTCCTCCAACTTCCGCGTGGTCGGCTTTACGGAGCAGCCGTCCCTTTCCGGGCTCGCCTCCCTGGCGCGCGAGCGAGGGCTGCTGCTGCTCGACGACCTCGGCAGCGGCGCGCTGCTCGACACGCGCGCCTACGGGCTGGCCCCGGAACCGCTGGTGCAGGACTCCGTCCGCGCCGGGGCGGACGTGGTGCTGTTCTCCGGGGACAAACTCCTCGGTGGACCGCAGGCAGGGATCGCCGTTGGTCGCACCGAGGCCATCCAGGCGATGCGCCGTCACCCCCTCGCGCGTGCCGTCCGCATCGACAAGGCAAGCATCGCCGCGCTCACGGCCACCCTCGACCACTACGCGAAGGGCGAGGCGGAACGCGAGGTTCCGGTGTGGCGCATGATCGCGCTCCCCCTGGCACCCATCGAGACACGCGCGGAGCGATGGGCGGACGCCGGGGGCGCCGACGCGACCGTCGAGGCGTGCGAGTCGACCGTCGGCGGTGGGTCGCTGCCGGGCGAGTCGCTGCCGTCGGCAGCATGCGTGATCACACCGCCCTCGGGGACCGAGGCGTTCGCGGCGGCGCTCAGGGCGGCAGACCCGCCGGTCGTGGCGCGCATCCATGAGGGGCGTGTCTGGCTGGACCCGCGCACCGTCCACCCGTCCGAGGACGCACATGTCGAGGCGACCCTCATCCGCCTGCTGGAAGCATCCGGCCATGGACGATAGGACGATCGCCGTCCTCGAATTGCCGGCGGTACTGGAGCGCCTGGCGGGACAGACCGCGTTCGCCGCCGGACGGGAAGCAGCGCTCGCGTTGCGTCCGACCTCCGACATCGACGGCGTCCGTGCACGGCAGCAGGAAACCGCCGAAGCGATTGCCCTCGACCGGCTGGGCGTCACGATTCCGCTCGCCGGCTCACGGGAAGTACGCGACCGCGCAGACGCCGCCGCCCGGGGCGCCGTCCTGACGCCTGCCGAGTTGCTGGACATCGCCTCGCTCTGTCGCGCGGCGATGACCGTCCGCCGGGTGCTGCTTCGGCAGGAGGAAGATGCGCCTCGCCTTGCCCGCGTGGCCGCCGGGATCGGCGAACTAGGGCCGCTGCGCACGCTGATCGAGGAGGCACTGGACGACCGGGGTGGGGTACGAGACTCCGCTAGCCCAGAACTCGCGCAGATCCGCCGCGAGGCCGTCGCCGCCCACGACCGGCTGAAGTCGCGCATGGAGGCGATCGCGGGCGCTTCCGGGATCCGCAATGCGCTCCAAGACGCCATCGTCGTCATGCGCGACGGGCGGTACGTGCTGCCCGTGAAGGCGGACTTCCGGGGGGCGGTACGTGGCGTGGTACACGACACCTCCGCATCCGGCGCGACCGTCTACGTGGAACCGCTCGCCGTCGTCGAACTGGGGAACGAGTGGCGCGAGCTACAGGTGCAAGAGAGGCATGAAGTCGAACACATCCTGCGCGACCTCTCCACCGCCGCCGGAGAACAGGCGCGCGATCTGCACGACGCCGTCGAGCGGCTGGCGCACCTCGACGTCGCGCAGGCGAAGGCACGGCTCGCGCACGCTCTCGACGCCACGCATCTGGCGACGCAAGGGCCAGCCCAGCGATGGCTGGTGGAGGCACCGGCGGAGTACCGTTTGGTGGAGGCGCGTCACCCGCTGTTGCATGGTCCTGTCGTCCCGACCTCAATCCGTGTGGGTGGTGACTTCGACGCACTCCTGATCACGGGCCCGAATACGGGCGGCAAAACGGTGGCGCTGAAGACGGCGGGCCTGCTGTGCTTGATGGCGCTCACCGGGCTACCAGTGCCCGCCGCGCCTGGTTCGCAGATCCCGGTCTACAGCGCCGTCTTCGCGGATATCGGCGACGAACAGTCGATTGAACAGTCGCTCTCCACCTTCTCCGGTCACATCACCGCGATCATCGACATCATCGAGCGCGCGGGGCCGGGCTCGCTCGTGCTGCTCGACGAGATGGGGGCGGGAACCGACCCGACCGAGGGCGCGGCGCTGGGGATTGCGATCGTGGAGCGATTGACGTCGCAAGGCGCGGCGCTCATTGCCACGACACATCATTCCGAGTTGAAGGTGTACGCGCATCAGACCCCGCGCGTCCGCAATGCTTCGGTCGAGTTCGACCTGGAGACGCTGCGCCCGACCTACCGCCTGACAATCGGCCTCCCTGGCCAGTCGAACGCGCTCGCGATCGCGCGCAACCTCGGCATGCCGTCCGAGGTGATCGACCGCGCGCGCGCCGGGCTCTCCAGCGAGACGCGCGACATGGAGTCTCTGCTCGGCGACCTCCGCACCCAGCTCACCGCCGCCGAAGAGCAGGCAGAGCGGGCCGCCGCCGATGCCGCAGCCGCCGAGGCCCTGCGGACCGACCTCGAACGCCAGGTGCGCGAGACCCGCGATGACCTGGCGCGGGTACGTGACGAAGCGCGCCAGCGCGCCCGCCGCCAGTTGCGCGAGGTGGAACGCCTCGTCGACCGTACACGACGTGAGGTGGAATCGGCACGCCTGGAGCAGGCCAAAGCAGACCTCGAACGGGTGCGCGGCGCGGTCGTGCGGGTTGAGCCAGTCCGCGCGGCCGAGGTGGAGGCGATGCCGGAGCCGCGCCCGCTGGCGATGGCGCCGGGTGACCTCTTCGTGGAACCAGGGACAATCGTGTGGCTGCGCGGCGTCTCCCAGCCCGGCGAGGCGCTCACCGACCCCGGGCCAGAGGGTGAGTTCGAGGTGCAACTGGGCGCACTCCGGACCCGCGTCCGGATGGAACAGGTCGAGCGCACCGAAGTGCCGGACGAGACACGCCGGGTGGTCCTCGGCCGGATGGCCATCAGCGACGCCCCGCCCGCGCCGATCGAGATCGACATGCGCGGGCGCACGGTGGACGAGGCGTTGCCGCTGGTCGACCAGTTCCTGGACAATGCCGCCCGCTCCGGGCGTGGCCGTGTGAGGATCATCCATGGCAAGGGGACGGGTACCCTGCGACGCGTGCTGCGCGACTCCCTAGGACGTCACCCGCTAGTCACGAAGTTCGAAACCGCCCCGCAGCCGGAGGGCGGCGAAGGTGTCACCATCGCGTACCTCGAAGGCGCCTAGCGCCTCAGCATGGCAGGAGCCTGTATGCAACCGATCGATGATGTCGCCACCCTGTTCGAGTACCAGCGGGCAATCCGCGCGTTCTCGGACCGGCCCGTGGACGACGCCACCGTGCGTGAGGTCCTGCGCGCCGCGATGCATGCGCCGTCCTCTCAAAACGCCCAGCCCTGGCGATTCATCGTTGTGCGCGACCCCGCCCAGAAAGCGGCGATGTCTGAGGCGTACGAAGAGTGCTTCCTGAAGGTCTACGGCGAGGGAGCTCCGGCACGCGCCGACGGCCGAATGCCTTGGACGAAGGTACCCGTCCTCATCGTCTGCTGCGTTTCGGTCCCTGGCGGGCGGAGCAACATCGCCACCGGGGCCTCGGTCTACCCGGCGGTACAGAACCTGATGCTCCGGGCGCGCTCGCTCGGGCTGGGGACGGTGCTCACCACCCTCTTCCGGCTCCAGCGGGATCGGTTCCACGAGATGCTGGGCATTCCCGCGGAGTGGGAAGCAGCTGCCATCGTCCCGCTCGGTTGGCCGGATCGGAACTATGGCCCGAATCGGCGCCCACCGGTGGAAACGGTGGTCATGTACGACCGCTGGACGGAGCCCGATCCGAATCTGTAGCAAGGGTCATACTTTTACGTACAGGTAAAGTGGCAGCATCCGTGTTTACCAAACCTCAACGACTGCTCGACTGAGTCCCCCCTCACTGAGGTGCGAATCTCTCTTTGTGAACACAGAGGAAATCTGCGCCAACTGCGAGGAACTCGTCCTCGGGCAACCCGTCTTCTTCGACGGGAACGCTTATTGCTGCACGGGTTGTATCGCTGGCGGACCCTGCGTCTGCACGTATACCTCTCCGGTTGAGCCGGCCTCGTCAGCTGCCCCGCTCGCGCAGGTTCCGCAGCCGGCGTACAGCGCCCCCATCATGGCAGGGCCTGTCTACCGCGCCGCCGCCCAGGTGGATAACACTCTTGAGCGCGGGCGTGAGCCGATCCCCTTCCCATCTCGCGAGGGTGGCCTGCGTGCAATCGTGCTCCGTCTCGGCGGGTTCCGTGACCAACGCGACCTGTTGGAGTTCTCCCTCGCCCTCGAAAATGTGAACGCGCTTGTTGAGGTATCGCTGACGCGAGCGGAGCCAGCGGACGCCTGGTTCGCCGTGCGTGCCGCCTCCACGCAACAGGTCGTTGCCGCACTCCAGGAGGTACGCGGCTGGCTGATCAGCGCGAGCGCCAGCGATGCCTATGTCGAAGGTCGCGTTGAAAGTATGCCGATCGAGGTGGCGCGGACGGAAGCCGAGCCCTTGCTCCCGCACCGCACACGGTTCCGCGTCTTCGGCTCGCCGCGCGTGAGCGCACCAGCGAGTGAACCGATCGAGCGCGGCCTCCCCGTCGCGGAGTCCACCCTCGTCGCCCCAGAACAACCTGAGGTCGAATTGCCCGCCGCCTACCAGCCGGCCGAGACCACCCCAGCCGCGCCACCCGTCTACACCGCCCCACCCGTCCCAGTGCTGCCAGTTCCAGCGCGGCCGGTGGCGGTGCCGGCGCCCCAGCGGTTCGTGCAGCCGCCGCAGCCCGTCCTGCCCGCGGCCACCACACGTCCTGCCATGCCGCCGGTCGCGCCGGTGATACCGCCGTATGTCGCGGA
>QZJI01000019.1 GCA_003599735.1 Dehalococcoidia bacterium
GGAGAGCGTCCGTGCATTCTCGGGTTCTCTCGGGGTCACTTACTACGCAGCAACGCTAATTGATCTTGAGACACTACAAAGCGGGAGCATCGTTAACCCGAAGGTTCTTGACCTCGGCAACAAAGCCGCCATCCGTGTGACCGATGCTGGGGTTCTTCAGCTATTCAACATCGGCGGTGGTAACACTCAAATCGGCTCAGACGGCCCGACTCTCTCTGCCGACACCCCGACCCTTTTAGAACTAGCCGTACAGATCAATTCATCATCGGGTGACGACTACGCAGAAGCCCGGGTAAACGGAGTCACCTTTGCCTCTGGCACGGGGCTGACAATTTCAATCTCTGCCCCAACAGCCCTGTTTTGGGGTATGTCAGAAACCCTCGGAACGCCGGGTGAGTATTACCACTCCTGCGTCACGCTAAACGACTCGACTGGCGCGGCAGAGAACTCTTGGCCGGGCTTGCAGTACCACCGTGTTTCGCTTTGGACGGCTGACGTTGATCTGGGGACGCTCGATAGGTGGAAGGGCGGCGGAAATGGCACCACAAACATCGGGGAGGCCACGAACAACATTCCGCCCATCGGCAAGTCCGAGGGGGCGATGGATGACACCACGCAGATCAAGAACGAAACTTCGACCAACACAGACGACTACACCGCAGATTTCCAGTCCTACTCGACCATCGGTGTCGGGGCCAACGACACGGTTAAGGCCGTCCAACAGGTGGTCGTAACAGGCTCAAACAGCACCACCGACACCGCAGGGCGACTACAGATCACATCCAACCCAGCGGAGGGTTCGCCAACTGCGCTGACGACCTTCGACGCCGGGGCAAACGCGGGCACCTATCCGACCGGCTGGATCAGACAGGTAGGCCCGGTCAACTACAACCCGAGCGTCACCAAAGCCAACGCGATTCGGATGCTGGTCGGAAAGCAAACCGCGACCACCCGAGATGCCTACGTATGTGCGATGGGGGCGATTGTGTCGTGGGCGCCTGCGACAGAGGTTGACCTAACGCCTGCGACCGAGACGGATTCTGCCCAAGCCCTATCGGTCGAAAAGCGCGTCACGCTCCCGATTGCTACCGAAACAGACGCAGCAGTGGATCTCTCGGTCACGGTCGAGGCCGGTGACATTGAGGTCGCTCTACCAGTCGCGACCGAAACAGACGCACCCCAGGCACTCGTCGTCAGCAAGGAACTGGCGCTCACAGAGGCTACGGAGACCGATGAAGCGCAAGCCCTGGTGGTCGAAAAGCAGGTCGAGCTTGATCCCGCGACCGAGGCAGATTCAGCCCAATCTCTCACGGCCCACAAGGAACTGACCCTCGACCCCGCGACCGAGACCGACGGAGCTCAGGCGCTCGTAGTCGAGAAGCAGGTCATCCTTGAGCCGGCCACCGAGACAGATGAGGCAGTCGACCTCTCGATTGCTGGCCCGATCAGGATCACGCTCCCGGTTGCCACGGAAACCGACGCGGCTATCGACCTCGATGTGGACGTTCTTACGCCGCCCGAGCCCGAGGAGCCGCCGCCGACACCTCACTGGGGGGGCGAGGAGGAGCGCGAGGACCGGCGCATCCCCTTCGACCCGGGCTCGATCGAGTCGCCCTGGAAAGCGCCGCCCGAAACCCAGCCCGAGCCCCAAGTTGAGCCGCGCCGTGACCCCGAGCCGGTCGCCCGCAAGCGCCCGCTGGTCGAAGGTGTCCGCACCGTGGCGATCGAGCCCGAGCCGGCTGAGCCCGAGCCGTTGCCCGAGGTCCAGATTCGCAAGCGCTCTCGGGCCAAGCTCGACGCTGAGATCGAGGAAGACGTGACGCTGATTCGGGCGATCTTCTTCTGACGCGGTTCTGTCGCCCCGGGCTGCCACCCTTGCGCGGCAACTGGAAACCCGCCACAAGGCAACCACCACCTTTCACACATAGGAGCGCGTCATGGCTGTAGCCACTCTCGTCAAACTCGGCACGATCTTCCCGCCCGGCACGAGCGTCGGCGCCTACGCGCTCGACCCGAACGGACACCCCTCGGGTGCCCCGGGCATCTCTGCAACGGACACCGCAACGGTCACCACGGCGGGCGGGCTCTCGTTTGCTGGCCTGGCCCCGAACCGGGTCTATTGGGCCTACGCCCTGATCGGCTCGGACCACCGCTACGTCAAGTTCGTCTCCGAGCCGGGCGAGGACGACGGGCAAGAGGATGCCGGTATCAGCAGGGGCGTCGAGCTCTACGTCGATGCCGTGGCCGGTGACGACTCGAACAACGGGTTGTCGTGGGCGGACGCTGTGGCGACCGTCGAGCAGGCCGTTTCGTTGGCATCGGGTGGCGACACGATCTACCTCATCGGCAAGACCCGAGAGGAAGGCGTCGTCATCCCCAACAGCCTCGGTGGACTCAAGATCGTCGGCGCCGGCGGGCGGGCAAGTCACGCAGACTCGCCGTGGCCCTACGCCTCGGCCGCATGGCTTCCCCCGGCCTCCCCGACAGCAGACACCGATCTGCTCGTGATTCGCGGCCAGGGCGTGACGATCGAGAACATCTTGTTCGACTGCCCGGTGGACGCGGCGGGGATCAGACTCGAGCGAAACGCCCTCTCGGGTACGTCTGAGTTCGACGCCTCGCATCTGACGGTTCGCAACTGTCGCTTCGACTCGGGATCGGTCGGGATCGAGGATGTCGGCGGCTCGGGATTCGTCCTGGTGGACGACTGCCGGTTCATGCGTCTCACGGACGCAACCGGGGCGGCGATCCTGAACTCGTCCACGGCCGTCGCGAATCCGCTCAACTGGGAGATTCGCGACTCCAAGTTCTTGGGCAACGACCGCCACATCGACGCACCGGCAAGCGGATGGGTCGTTTACGACAACATCATCGACGGGGCGGGCACGACGAGCATCGACTTCACCGGAGGCGTTGCGGGCAACATCGTGACCAAGAACTACCTCGGTGGCGCCTACGACGCCACGCTCTACAAGGTGGCTGGTGCGGGCGACGAATGGGGCGGCAACTTCAACGTCCTTTCCGGTGGCGTCACGGCAGCGGATCCGGCCTAACCGGCATGCCAGGCGGCGCGCAGCCATACCGGCGGAAAGCTGCGCGCCAGCCCGGTCCCGCGCTCGACGCGATGCAGCGGGGCCGACCGTCGTTCCTGCTGAATCCGGCCGACTTCCGCAGGGCCGCTCAGAAGATGGGGCGTCGTCGGCGTCGCCGTTCTGTCGGGCGCAGGGTCTAGCCTCGCGGCGCAATGGGAAATCTCACTCACGATGCCGAACGCGGCCTGTCTGCCTACGTGCAGCAGGAGATGAAGGACTGGCCGTCCGAGCGCGTGTTCGAGCTTGCGGGGTACGTCAAAGAACTGAAGGCGAACCCAGCTTGGCAGGAAATAGCCGAGTTCCTATCCGGCGCACGCGAGCACACGATCAATTCGATGGCGAAACCGGGCGTGATCCTGGAGCAGTCTCAGTACGCGAAGAACATGGGCTTCTTGAGTGGAATCGACCAACTGCCGACGGTCGCCGACGCGATCCTGAGGCAGGCCGAAAAGACCGAGCGCGAACTCGAGAAACTGGAGAGGAGCCAGCCCGATGCCAGAAGGTGACGCAGCAGTAGCCGAGCCACAGGTAGGGGCAGCTCCCGTCGAGTCTCCCGGGTCTCAGCCGGATGATTCACGACTGTCGGAGGGGCTGCAAGGCATCACCGACAGGCTGACCGAGCGGCTAGACGATCGGCTCGATCGGATCGAAGGGCGGCTACCCGCCGGCCCGGAGCCGACCGACCAAGACGAGATCGACGCGTTGCTCGACCAACTCGGACTCTCAGAGGCCGAGGGCGAGCCTGACGAGGAAGGGCTTGAGCCTGGTGAGCCGGGCTACGAGCTTTCTCCGCGCCAGCTCGCCGAGGTGATCGACCAAATGGTCGAGAACCGCATGGAACAACAGGCGGCTCCCTACATGCAGCAGTTGGCGGAGTACGTCGAAAGCCAAGAGTTCGGGGCGCTCGAACAGCGCATCCCCGACTTGGCAGATGAAGCAGTACAGAAACGGGTTCTGGATACCGCGGAGCAGATCGCGGTGAAAACGCAGGACAAGCGTTGGCTTGACCCGTTCCACATCGAGTTCGTCTACAAGGCTCTCAAGTACGACGAACTCCAAGCCGGGCCTGGGACTTCTGGCTCCGGTGGCGATGGCCTTGAGCGACCGGGGAACGCCAACCCCGCATCGAGTGAGGCTGCACCGGAAGACCCAGGAGAGCGGATCGTCCGCGCTCGGGGCCACTCGGCCCTGCGCGATGCCGGGCTGGTCTAGCGCCTCCGCCACATAGGAGGTTCATTCGATGCCACCCTTTGAGGGAGCACGCGGCACAGGCAATGTCCTGGCCGACCAAAAAGAGATCGACATGGCCAAGCGGATCGCCCAGCTTGAGCCGAACAAGACGCCGCTGGTCGTTTTCACCAACCAGTGTCCGAAAAAGGCGACCCACAACAACGACTTCGACTGGCTCGAGCACGAGCACATTCCGCGGTTTGACCGTGTGAACAACGGTGCGGGCTATGCCGATGACGCCACGTCGATCGTTGTGGACAACGGCACCTATCACTGGGCCGACCAGCTGCTCTACGTCTCGCGCACGGGCGAGGTCATGCGGGTGTCGAGCGTTTCCACGAACACGCTCACCGTGGTCCGAGGGATCGACTCAAGCGAGCAGGCTCTCGTCGACAACGACGAGTTGATCTGGATCGGTGGAGCGGCCCAGGAAGGCGCCGACGTGGGTGAGGCCCACTCGCAAAACCCGGTCAAGCTGACTAACCGAATCCAGATCTTCCGCACGCCGGTCGAGATGACGGATTCGATGTACCACACGTCGACCGAGCACAACCCCCACGACTGGGACTTTCAGCGCTCAGAAGCGGGAGTTGAGCACGCGCTCGACATGGAGTACGCCTTGCTGTTCAGCAGGGGGTCGATCGACACCACGGGCGCACACCCGAGGCGCACGACCAAGGGGGCGTACAACTTCGCCGATCAGAACAACGCCAACGCAGGCGGGACGCTGACCGAATCGGAGCTGTACAACTTCCTGACGCCGGCGTTCCGCTACAAGACCAACAAGGCCAAGCTCGGTCTTGCCTCGGCTCTCGTGGTGGACGTCATCAACGGATTCGGGCGCTCCAAGGTGCAGATCTCGCAGTCCGAGACGGTGTTCGGCGTGGACATGATGCGAGTCGTCTCACCGCACGGAACGCTCAACCTCGTCACGCACTGGCGTTTCGAGGGCGACAAGCTCGGCAACGAGATGCTGGTGTTGGACCTCGGCCAGATCGTCAAGCGCTACTTGGCGAACGAGAAGGGGTCGCTCGACACCTACATCAAGCCGAACGTCGCGGGCAACGGCGAGGAGATGAAGAAGGACGAGTACCGCACCCACATGGGGTTGCAGTTCGGCCTTCCGAAGATGCACGCCAAGCTCACGGGCGTCACGGGCTAGATCAAGGTTCCTGTCTAGGGGGCGGGCTAATGTCCGCCCCCGACGACGAATCTGCGACACAGGAGACGCCCCTCATGCCGACCAAGACCAAGGAAGCAGTTTTCATCTCGACGGACAACTACTACCGAGCCGTCAAGGTCCCTGAGGACGAGGAGTACCAGGGTCGGCGCTGGGTCAAGGTGCCGGGCGAGGCCGCGGTCTTCAACAACGGCATCTTCCGTACCAGCGACCCGGAGATGATCGACTTCCTCAAGGACCATGTGGACTTCAACCGCATGTTCTGGCTGCAAGGCGAGGAGCCCGACCGCCAGCGCCCGTTCACCGAGGATGTGATCGCGGCCATCACCAAGGCGTCGATCGCGGGCGATGTCGCAACGGTGTCCGAGCTTCGTCGCCAAGAGTCGGTCACGCACTCCCGGTCTGCGGTCTTTGCTGCGGCCGACGCAGCGCTCGAAGCTCTCGGGGCCACTGAGAGCGACGCTACGGACGTAGAACCGTCGCCTGAGCCCGAGGCACCGGAGGGGCCCGGCGAGGACGTAGAAGGCGCTGAGGAAGGCTCAGACGTGGCCTCTGACCCCGAGTCGGCAGACGAGGCCGAGCCGCCCGACGACGAGTAGGTCGCCCATGACGGCGGCCGAGCTTGTTGACGAGGTACGAAACGGGGCCGGGTTCGATGTGCCCGACCCCGAGACTCGCATCCTTCGCTGGATCAATCACTGCATCCGCGAGGCGGTCGCCGAGTCTGAGTGGCTGATTGCCACGCCTTCGCTCGGTACCACGGTCGCCGACCAGAACACCTACACGCTGTCTCCCACGATCGTCACGGTCAAGGACTTGCGGATCGGGCCGAACGGGCGCCCGTGGGAGATCGAGGGCATCCGCACGATTTGGGACTTGCAGGCCGCCGAGGTCACGCTCAACCCAAAGATCCCGGGCGTGTTCGCTCAAACGGCTTCTGACGACGGCACGACCAAGCAGATCGTCTTGTACCCGACGCCCGATACGAGCGGGCTGACGATCGAGGGGGCAGCCGCGATCTACCCGTCCGACATCTCGGGTTCGACCGAGCCACCTTTCCCCGACGAGTTCCACCTTCCGATCTGCGTCCACGGCGCGATTGCGTTCGGGGCTTCGTTCTCGGACGAGGCCAACGCCAACGCCGAGTACCACCGGGGCATCTATCAGCAGGGCAAGGACTCGCTCAAGGTGCTCGGCAAGAAGCGCCTGCGCTCGCGCCGGCAGCAGGTCAAGCTGGCTGGGGTCCACTTTTGAGCGAAGGACTGCTCGAGCTAACCCAGGACGACTTCTCCGCGGGTGAGGTCCGAGATGTCGCGCCGCACCTGATCGACCCTCGGGGCCTCGCCCGGATCCACAACGGCATCTTGGACGACGACGGCTCGGTCGCTCGCCGGGGCGGGGGAGTCGAAAAGACGGCTTCTGCCTTCGGGACTAACGGTCGGCTCATTTGGGACGGCTACCTGATCCCGGGCAGGCGCACGTTCGTCGCCAATACCAATGACTTCGGCGTGCTCGACTCAGACGACGAGACGATGGTGAACCTCGGCGGCGCGGGCCTGACCTACCCCAAGCCCGCTGTCGAGTTCGAGGGCTTGCTGTTCATAGGCGGCGGGACGATCTACGGCGGCTCTCGCAAGGCAGCCGACTACACCGGGACCAACAACGTGTCCGTGACGCAAGACGACGCGACCGTGACCAAGGCGTCGGGCGGCTTCACGGCCAACGTCGACGCCGGGATGCTCATGCAGATAGACGGGGCCGGGCGCTACTACGTCGTTGACACCGTGACTTCTGACACGGAGCTCGAGTTGAGCGAGCCCTACGAGGGGTCCACCGACGCGACCGCGACGGCGGTTTTCTCCCGGCTCGGTACCACGGCTGCCGCTCCGTATGTGACCTCCGACAACTACGCCGTGTGCCAGAACCGGCTCGTCGCCATCTCGGGCAAGACGGTCAAGTTCTCCGACGTGCTGAATCCGCATTCGTTCCCCGTCGACAACGACTACGAGTTTCCCGAGGGCGTTGACCCGCTCGGGTTCGGGCCGCTCGGGGAGACGCTTTTCGTGTTCACGACCGGCGGCGCCTGGGCGATTTCGGGCCTCGCTTTGGAGTTGGTCGATCCCGAGGGAAACCCGCAGACCCGCCAAGACCTCTTTGACCGCAACCTGATCTTGTGGGGGCAGACCGGGATAGCCGACTTTCGCGGCTCGCTCGTCGTGCCGGCCCAAGACGCCGTGTATCTCGTCTCGCAAAACGCAGCCCCGCAGCCGGTCCTGCATCAGATCAAGACCGCTTACCGCGACTACGTGAGCGCCGGGTATCGGCCCGGGCAAGCGGCGATCTTCAACGAGCACTACCTCCTGCCGATCCTCAACACCGATGCGACCCCGGGTGTTGCCGATGTGCTGATCGGTCGGTTCGACAGGCCGATCGAATACCGAGGTATGACCTCGATGCCTTGGGCGCACGCGGTCGAAGCGGGAGCCAAGTCGGTCGCCCTGGCGGTTCGGACCTCGAACACGAACCCGAGGCTGCTCGCCGCCGCAGACGACGGCAACGTGATCGACGCCACGACGTACTTCGACCCGGCTGCCGACTACAAGGTCGAAGCAGACGGCACCGAACACAAGCTCGAAATCATCACCCGAGACTTCGTTGTGGCAGACGGGGTGTTTGCCCGGATTCGCAAAGTCCAGGTCTTGTACGAGCTGATCGCGGCCGAGGGCGACTCGCCGGTTCTCTACGGCTGGTATTCCTCGGGCGCGGAGTCAACGGGTCAAGCCCAATGGGACCAGGCGCAGTGGGATGTCGCGCAATGGGCGGTCGAGGACGAAACGGCTTGGACCTCGATGTCGGGCCCGGATGGCACCGGGGCACCACCGGACAAGGGCATCAACCCCTACACGTTCTTCGTCAACCGCCGCCTGCGCCAGATTCGCTTTCGCTTCCGGTCGTCGGGTCCGGCAGCCAAACTCATCATTCGTCGGTTGCGACTGCACGTTGCGCCGACAGGCCAAAGGAGAAAGTAGTGACCGGGACCTTCACGCGAAACCACGACTTCACACCCGAGACGGACATCGTGTCCTCGGAAGTCGATGCCGAGTTCAACACGATCTTTGCTGCGCTCAACTCGATCCTGTCTGAGAACGACAAGGTGGACTTGATCGAGGATGATGCGGTTGACACCCAGCACATCGCTGACGATGCGGTAGAGGCAGCCCAGCTCGCCGACGCGGCCTTGCTGGGGCTCTCTGAGAGCGGGGTCGTTAGGAGGGGAAAGTCGATTATCGCTACCGAGGAATCGACATCTTCATCTTCGTTCACTACGTTGGCGACGCCGGATCGAGTAGAAAATGTTGTGCTTCCTTCTGGTGGTCTGATAGTTGTGGGCTACTACGCGGAATGGAAAGAATCGTCGGCAGGCCAGGGGCAGGCGGCAATCTTTTTGGGAAGCAACCAGCTCAAAGTGCCGAATCTCAGCGGCTCGCTGGAGACTCAGTGCGGGCGCGGCCCCAGTCAAAGCAATTTCTCGCCGCTGGTGACGTTCCCTGTTGGGCTGGTTTCGGGTGACTCAAGCGCGGGTAGTATTTCTGCGGCCACCACGGGTCAGGCTCTTGCGGCTGTAAAGCATTCAGGCACTTCGCTGGGGAGTCTCGTAGCGGGGTTTGACATCTACGCTGTCAATATGGCGATTCCGCTGGGGGGTCTTTGCCCGATCTTTGCTGACGCCGGGACCTACACCGTAAGCGTTCAGTTTCGGGCGCTGTCGGGTACGGTGACAGCGCGCACGCGAAAGCTCTGGCTGTGGACCATTGATTTCTAGGGTGAAACAACAGCATTGCCCCGGCGCTTCTTGACACGCCATGTGTCTACGCCTGCAAGCGTTGCTTCAGATGGGTTACCTTCGACGTCAGTGATCTCGACGTAGAGCTCTGAGTAGGCGCGGCATGTGAAAAAGTCGCGCTTTCTCTTGTTGCAGGAGATCACGTAGTAGCGGTCAGTGATCCACCCGTCGTTTGCTTCTTGCCGAAGGTGTTTCTTAACGGCCTTTCGTGCCTGGGCCTTGGTCATTTGCTCGTCGCTTGCGATAGCCCCCCCTGGCCATAGGAGCATCCCGCAAGTGGCAAGCAGCAAGGCTCGTCTCATGCCTCCAGCCTAGACCCGAGCGCCCCCAACCTCAACGGGCGGCACTCCTGACACCGTTTCGTCACCCCCAGCGGGCATTATCCCGAGCCACATGGGAATCGGGCGCATCCAAGACGAGCAAGACCTGACTCGGTTCGTGCAGGGCCTCGTCGGCGCACCCTCGGGCATCCCGGTCGTGAGTGCGATCCCGAGTCGGGCCAGGCACGGAGATCAGATCCGCTACAAGCACGACCAAGGACGCTGGACGTTTGAGTACGACGCCTCAGACGGCTACTGGTACTTCCTGGGGGGAGCGGCGCTTCTATCGACCTTCGATGCGTCGGTTCGGACCACAACTTCTGCGTCCGGGGCTTCTCTAAGTAGTACGGCAACAATTCAGGTGCCGCTGGCGGGCGATTACGAGATGTCAATTCATGGAGAGATTTTTGTTTCGGCGGCCCCTTTTGCGCTCGGGCTTTGGCTGCGGGACAACACAAACGGAGTTGCCATGCCGGAGGTTTATGACGGTCACTTCACGGCCAATGTGGGAATGTTGCATGACAACCCCAATAAGCAGGTAACGGGCTGCGTCGCGGGCGGGACGTTTGCGCCCTATGGTCGGATTCTTGGTGGTACGGGCGCTCAGACCTTGACCGCGATACGCATTCAGTCGAAGGCCACCCCCATAAGGGTCCAAGCCTGATGGCTCGCCTCCAAGATCCCCGCCAGCTCCTTGCCCGCTACCGGGCACAGAACCGCGCTCGCGCCGTGCAGCCGGTGATCCGTCCCGAGGACTACCCCGGACCCGAGTTCGACATCCAACGTCGCGCTCTGTCTCGGGCCTACGATCCAAACACCGGCTACGAGGCCGAGGACATCGCAACCGCCCGTCGTCGGGCAGGCGAGCAGCTTGGACTCACGACCTCGGACTTGAACCGCCAGCGCTCGGAAGGGCTCTTTGACTTCCAGCGCTCGCAGACCCGAGGAACCGAGGACTACGGCTCGGCGATCTCGAATCTGCAACGCAACTACTCGATTCTCGGTGGTCGCCAACGGGAGGCCGCCAACGCAGCAGGCGTGATTCGAGGCGGAACGCTTCGGGCGGCGGCTAAGAAGCGAGCCGAGAACATGAGCGTCGAGCGCAAGCCGATCGACACTTCGCACACCCGCTTCTTGGAGGACATCGACACCGACCGGACTCGCTTCGGCCAGGGCATCGACCGCTCGCTTGCCGAGGCCGCGCGCCAGTACGGCTACGAAACCGAGGATCTGGGAACACGCGAGCGGCGCTCGGGACGCGAGTACGCCGACTCGGTTGCCGACCTCGATCGCCAGGCCGTGTACGCGACCCAGCAGGCCGGGCTCGTGCCGCCGGCGCCGTCGACCAAGCTCACCGCAACCCAGCGCGCCGCCTTGGAGCGTCGGCGCAGGCTCCAAAGAAGGAGATAGCCGATGCCGAGACGACGCAGGGCAAACCGAAAGCAGAAGTCGAGGCGTCGGGCAAAGGCCCAGCCGCTCGACGCAACCTCGCAGTCTGTCGCGCTCCTGACAGGGGAGGCTCGGCGCGCACTTCGCACGGGCTACCGCTCCGCTGACGCCGGGGCACGGGGCATCGCCCAAACGCTGACCGAGCGCGAGCAGCGCACGCCGCAGAACTACGCCAACATCGAGGCCGAGACTGCCAAGGCCCGGGCGAACGTCGAGCGCACGCTTGCGGGCCTTTCTTCGGCTGCCGATCCGGTTCGTGCCGTCATCGCGTCTGAGCAGGGGTCGGGCCTCGAGCGCGCCGCCCGGGCAAAGGCTGCCGAGCTTGAGGACATCTCCAGGCAGCGAACCTCCGCCGAGCGTCAACGTCTCGCCCAGCGTGCCGCGGCGCGCAAGGACTACAACGAGACGATCGGGACGATCTCGGGCGAAGTCTCGAAGCTCGAATCCGAGAAGCTGCGACTGCGCCAGCAAGACATCAACTCCCGGCGCACCTACCGAGCCCAAAAGCGCCAGCAGAACGTCACCGCTCGCGGGCAAGACATCTCCTCTCGGGATCGGGCGCTCGATCGGGCATCGCGCGAGGAACAGAAGGCGCTCGACCGAGCAGCCAAGCGAACGAGCGGCGGCAAGCCGATCTCAGCAGGCGTGAAAAGCCGCGCCAAGACCCAGCTCAAGACCGCGCTCGGGCTCGCTGCCGACTGGCCGCCCGACAGTGGCAAGCCGCTCTCGAAGGGTGGCAAGGAGGCGCAGAAGTTCGTGGAGCAGGCGTTCCGGCGGGGCGGCATCCCGCGCCCGATCGGCCAAGCTGCCGCCGAGATTCGGCTCTACGGTCGGTTGAAGAAAAAGACTCGCCGCAGGCTTCGCCGCCGCTACGGGATCGGTGGGCCGTAGCCCATGCCGGCCCGGGATGCAAAGGGCCGCCCTGTCGTCGGACCCACAGGCAAGCGGATCAGGGTCAAGCGCGCCCCGAAACGCAGGCCCAAGCCAGTCGCCGGTCCACCGCGCCCCGGTTCTACGCCTGCGCCGGGAAAGCCCGGTGGCGCAGCGCCGACTCGTCGCAACGTCCGCCGCCATCGGCGTGACGTAGCCCGCCACCCGCGCCGGCACAAGCCCGGGTACGTCCCGAGGAAGTCGCATCCCGATACCCCGGCTCGTCGTCGGGAGGCCGCTCTTGGCCGCCGCGTAACCCGCGACTACCTGCGCCAAGAGGTCGCAAGCGGACGGCTGAAGCCGGATGGGCCGACCGCCCGGACGCTGCTGCGAGTCTCACGCTCCCCGAAAAGTCAGCTTCGCTCGCTTCGCCGGATTGCCCCGCCGGATCCCGACCGAGCCAAGGCAGGCAAGCCCTCTCGCCAGTACCGCCAGGCCGTCACGGGTACAGACGCCGGGCTGTTCGGCTTCGGTGGAAAGGGAATGCGCGTCGGCCCCAAGCTGCCGGTGATCGGGCAGATCGAGGTCGAGGACTTGGCGCTCGGTGGCGGGGCAGGGGCACTCGTCAAGCGCGGGGGGAAGCTCGGCGTCAAGAAGCTCACCCGAGAGGGAGCGACACGACAGGTCAAGGCGGCGCGGAC
>QZJI01000022.1 GCA_003599735.1 Dehalococcoidia bacterium
GGGCGTCACGATCGTCCCGATGGACCTGCTCGGCGACGGCGGCGAGGGCGTCGGGGCGTCGGTGAAGAACACGGTCTACTTCGAGGACGCGCGTGTCCCGGCGAGGAACCTGATCGGCGGCGTGAACAACGGCTGGCAGGTGGCAACGACGCACCTGGAGCTGGAGCACGGCGGTGGTGGCTCAATCGGCCGGAACAAGTGGTTTGGCCGCGCGGTCGAGTGGTCGAAGACGCAGCAGCGGAACGGGCGACCGTTGATCGAAGATCCCGATGCGCGTGACCGGCTGGCGGACATTTTCGTCCTCACGGAAGTGTCTCGGCTGTTCGGCCTGCGGAACTACTGGATGAACCGGACGCACCAGAAGATGTCATACGAGGGCTCGCAGTCCTCGTACTACCGGAAGCTGACGGGCCTCGACATCACGACCAACCTGCAGGAGCTGTTCGGGCCGGCGTCGCTGATCAGCGGCAGCGACTTCGACTTCTCCGACGGGACGCTGGACGCCTACCACCGGAGCGCGATCACCGCGCTACACCCGGGTGGCACGGCGGACGTGCAGAAGGTGCTGATGGCGCGCCGCATGGGCCTGGGCCGCGACGAGGCGGAGGCCGCCGGCAAGACTGTCGAGTAGTGACCGCGCTGCAGTCCGTACTCGCTACGCGTGTTGCGTAGCGAGTACGTGTGGCCAAATAGTACGGGGGACTTGGCATGGACCTTTCGCTGAACGAAACGCAGCGCATGCTGCAGAAGACGGTTGAAGACTTCATCGCGCGGGACGCGAACCGCGACAAGTTGATTGAATTGCAGCAGACGCCACGCGGCTATTCAGATGAGATCTGGCGAGCCGCGTCCGAGCTCGGCTGGGTCGGGATGATGATCCCGGAGCAGTACGGCGGCGGCGGGAGTGATTTCTCGACCACAGCGGTCGTGTACGAGGCGCTGGGCAAGGGCCCGGTCCCGGGCCCGATGTTCTCCTCAGGCATCCTTGCCGGTCAGGTAATCTTGCAGGCCGGCAGCGAGGAGCAGAAGAAGCAGTTCCTGCCGTCCATCGCCTCGGGTGACATCGTCGTCACACTCGCGATGACGGAGCCGGACTACCAGTGGGGGCCTGCGGGCGTCCGTCTGCGCCCGACCGAGTCGGGCGACCAGTATGTGCTGAATGGCACGAAGCTCTTTGTCTACGACGGGCATGTTGCGGACTGGCTGATTTGTGCCATTCGCACCGGCGACGGCGTGGACGACATCAGTCTCCTGATGGTGGACACGAAGGCTGCAGGCGTCACAGCGCGTAAGCTTGACGGGTTTACCTCTTCAGAGAGCGAAATCACGTTCAATAACGTGAAGGTGCCGAAGGCTAACCTGCTCGGCAAGGTGAACGGCATCAAAGCCGCGTTGGATCGCGCACTGATGTACGCAACACCGATCCTCTGTGCATATAAGGTCGGTGGTGCGCAAGGCGTGTGCGACATGGCGGTCCAGTACAGTCGCGACCGCGTACAGTTCGGCCGGCCGATCGGTCGGTTCCAGTTCGTCCAGAATCACATCGTCCAACTGGTGAACCACCTGGATGCGGCGCGCTGGACGATGAACGAGGCGCTTTGGAAGCTCGACACAGGCCAGGATGCCCGCGTTGGCGTCCACCTCGCCAAGACGTTGGCAAGCGAGGGCTACCGGAAGGCGTGCGACTACTCACACGAGGTACACGCCGGCACCGGCATCATGCGGAGCTATGGTCTGACCCTCTACACGCGTCAGTCCCGCTCGCTCTACGCGGCGCTTGGCGACCCGCGCTACCACCGGAAGCAGATCGCGAACCTGATCGAGACAATCGAGTAGATCCAGCTGGTCCACTCAACAAGTCCCACGCCACGCCCCCCACACGGGGGGCGTGTTGGCGGGGAGCCGGGAAGGAAACAGGATGTCGGACGGACCGCTTCGAGGGATCCGGGTACTCGAGTTCTCGGTGATCGTGGCCGCGCCGTTCTGTGGATGCATCCTGTCTGACCTTGGCGCGGATGTTGTCAAGGTCGAGGCGCTGGGCGGTGATCCCCACCGCAACATGGGCGCCATCATTCCTGGCTTGGGCAAGCGCTTCCAGTCCTTGAACCGCGGCAAGCGGTCGCTCGCGGTGGACCTCTCCACTCCGGAGGGGCGCGAGGTGATTTACCGGTTGGTCCCGGACTTTGATGTAGTGACCGTCAACTACCGCATCGGTGTGCCGGAGCGGCTTGGTATCGACTACGAGTCGCTGCGGAAGCACAATCCGAAATTGATCTACTGCCAGATATCCGGGTTTGGGTCAGGCGGGCCGTTGAAGAACCGCGCCGGCACGGACATCGTCGGCGTGGCGTATTCGGGCCTGATGGTGGGAGAGGCAAAGGTTGACGGGAACGGCCTACCCCTCGGGATTACCAGCAGTTCGGTGGCGGACTACTGCGCCGGGTTTGCGGCGGCCGCCGCGATCAATGCTGCGCTCGTGAACCGAGAGCGGACGGGCGTCGGTCAAAAGATCGAAACCTCGCTGTTGCGCGCCGCGCTGGCGATCCAGGACACCGCAGTCATGCGTGAACCGGTCAGCGATGCGGCTTCGCGCGACCCAATGGTGGAGGAGATCCGCAGGTTGCGCGCGAACCGCGCGCCGTACACGGACATCATCGAGGCGCGTTCGCGCGGGCGCGGCCAGCGTGCCGCGCTTAAGGGCTACTACGGTGGCTACCAGACAGGGGACGGTCAGTTCATCGTACTCGGCGCCCTCACGCCAGCCACGCGGAACGCCGCGCGCCGCGTCATGGGCATCACGGATGACCTCAGCGACACCCCGGACTTCGACGCCATGGATCCGAAGAACATTGCCGCCGGTGAGGCGCGATGGGAACGCATCCGCGAGCTGATGCTCACGCGCACGCTCGACGAGTGGGTCCAAGACTTTGAGGCTGCCGGAGTCCCATGTTCCCCGGTCAATATCCCGGAGGAGATGTCTGAGGATCCGCAGGTCGTCGCCCTCGGCATGATGACGGAGCTCGTCCATCCGCTGACTGGCCCGCAGCAGGTCGTCGGCCCGGTCGCGGTGATGTCCGAGACGCCTGTCCAGATCCAAGGGCCGGCACCGGTCGTCGGCGGCGACACGGTGGCCGTGCTTCGTGAGCATGGGTTGACCGATCAAGAGATAGGCGCGCTGGTGGCACAGAAAGCGATCGGCGTCGCTAGCGACTAAAGGCGCCTGCTTCGTGTCCGTCCAGTGGCGATGAAAGGCAGGGCTCAAATGTTTCAGGGTGTGGACCATGTCGTGATCGCGGTCAGTGACCTCGAAGCGGGGATCAAGCAATATGAGGCGATCCTCGGCATGCCGGTTTCCCGGAGGGGTCAGGCGACCGGTTTCAACAATGCGCACTTTGATCTGCCTGATCAGACGATGCTTGAGCTGGTCTCGCCCACGGACGAGACGGGGCCGGTCGCCCGCAAGATCCAGAACAGCGGCCAAGGTGTCCATCTGGTGGCGGTCCGGGTCGACGACCTCGACGCGACGGTGGCGAGGTTGCGCAAGGATGGCGTGCGGCTCATCGGGGATCCTGGCGAGGGGAATCCGGTGAAGGGCCAGGTGTTCGTACACCCGGCGCACGCGGGCGGGGTGCTGATGCAGATTGTGGCGCGCAGCGCACACTAGACGATCCGCACCACGTCCGTGATACTGCTAGTATCCGTCCGATAGTTGACGATGGCCGCCTGCGGCTGACGAAACGAGGTTCACGATGGACTGGAACGACACGCCTGAGCAGGCGGCTTTCCGGAAGCAAGTGCGCGAGATGATCAAGGCGAAGATGCCCCAGCGGTATCAGGTGCTCGCCCGGGAGATCCATCAGGGCGAACGGCAGTGGGAGAACGACCGAAAATCGTCCGACCCGTCCGTCCGCCAGGCGGCGTCCGAGTGGGCGGCGTCTCTGCGCGAGAAGGGTTGGGTTGCCCCGCACTGGCCGAAGGAATACGGCGGCGGAGGCCTGAAGCCGATGGAGCAGTTCGTCCTGAACCAGGAGATGGCGCTGGCTGGCGCTCCTAGTGTGGGCGGCTCCGGCGTCTCTCTCCTGGGCCCGGCGATGATCATTCACGGCCGTCCCGACCAGAAGGCGAAGTATCTTCCTGCGATCCTCAACGGTGAGACCGCCTGGGCGCAGGGCTTCTCCGAGCCGGGTGCGGGCTCTGACCTCGCGTCTCTGACGACGAAGGCGACCCGCGACGGCGACGTGTACGTGGTGAACGGCCAGAAGATCTGGACATCCGCCGCGCACCTCGCTGACGCGATCTTCGCCATGGTCCGCACGGACCCGGACGCGCCGAAGCACCGTGGCATCACCTTCATTGTCATCGATGACATCAAGACGCCGGGCCTCACGGTCCGGCCGCTGACCGACATGGGCAATCACCACTACTTCAACGAGACGTTCTTCGAAGACGTCCGCGTCCCCGTCGACCATGTGATCGGCGAGGAGAACCGTGGTTGGTATGTCGGCATGACGTTGTTGGACTACGAGCGCTCGAACATCGGCGGGGCGGTCTCGGCCCGTAAGACGATCGAGGGCCTGCTGCGCCACTTGGCGACACCCGAGGGTGAAGCCCGCTCCACGCTTGGTCAGGCCGGCGGCGCCGTCCGGCGTCACGCGCTGGCTGACTGCTACATCGCAAGCGAGGTCATGTACCAGTTCTCGTTCCGTGTGATCTCGATGCACAACGCCGGGCAGCTGCCGAACTACGAGGCCTCCACCTCGAAGCTCTTCAACTCCGAACTGTCGCAGTCGCTTGCGCGCACGGGGACCAAGATGTTTGGCCTGTACGCGAACCTCTGGGAAGAGCGGAACGAAGGTGACCACGTCGCCGTCTCGTTCGCGGACGACTACATCCGCTCGGTCCCGGCGACGATCCGTGGCGGCACCTCTGAGGTGCAGCGGAACATCATCGCGACCCGCGGCTTAGGCCTGCCTCGCGGCTAGCGCGCGCTGCGGCACACAACAACAGAAGGGGCCGCGCGTATGCGCGGCCCCTTCTGTTGAAGGTCATGCCCTTGCTAGTCCGGCGAGGCGGCCACCGCGCGTGGGTCGTTCTCGGTGACGCCAAGGGCGGCCAGCTCGGCGATCTCGGTGTCGCTCATGCCGGCGACCTCGCGAAGGACCTCCTCCGTGTGTTCGCCGAGGAGCGGCGCGTGTCGGCGCGTGGCGCCGGGGGTCTTGGAGAACTGGAACGGGCGGCTGAGGAATGGCGCGGTGCCCGCCTCCGGGTGGGTCACTGTCTCCCAGAACCCGCGCGCTTTCAGGTGCGGATCGGCGAGCAGGTGTGACCCCTGTTCGGCTACGCCAGCAGGAATGCCCGCCGCCTGGAGTTCCTCCATGACAGAGAATGCGTCTCGTGTCGCGGTCCAGTGGCCAATGATCGCGTCCGCCTGGTCATGATGCGTGCGGCGGGCCAGGACATCCGAGAACCGTGGATCGTGTTCCAGGCCAGGTTCCCCCATCACGCGGGTGAGTGCGCTCCATTCCTCATCCGAGCGGATGGAGATGGCGATCCACATGTCGTCGCCGGTGCAGCGGTAGACGCCCTGCGGGGCGAAGACGCGGTCGCGGTTGCCGATCGGGCCCTGTGCCCGTCCGTTCATCGTGTAGTCCATGATCGTCTCGCCGATGAGCGAGGTGGTGGCCTCGCGTTGAGACATATCCACGTAGGTGCCGCGGCCGGTCTGCTGGCGCTGCCGGATGGCGGCGAGGATGGTCCCGACCGAGAGTACGGCGACCACCGGGTCAGGGAAGAAGGTACCGGATGTGGTGGGGTCACCGCCGAGGTAGCCGGTCACCGAGGCGAGACCGGCCGTCTGCTCCAGGGTCGCCCCGAAGGAGCCATACGACGCCTCGGGCCCGGTGGAGCCCTGACTCGACAGGCTGACCATGATGATGTCTGGCTTTACCTTGACGAGGTCGCGGTAGCCCAACCCGAAGCGGGCCATGACGCCGCTGCGGAAGCTCTCGACGACTACGTCGCAGTGCTCGACCAGGCGCTTGAACGCCTCGACGCCACGTGGGTGGGTCAGGTCGAGACAGATGTCGCGCTTGCTGCGATTGCGTTCGTTGACGTGTGAGGCGCGGTTCCATGGCCGTTCACCGGGGATGCCGTCCGGGTACAGGGATCCGGGCCCGCCTCGAGGGTTGGCTTCCCCGCGCCCGGTGTCCATGCGTCGGGCCGACTCCACCTTGATGACATCCGCCCCCATATCCCCGAGCATCCGAGTACACATCGGGCCGGCCCAGACATGGGTGACATCCAGGACGCGGAGACCTTCAAGCGCCATGTGGGTCATCGGGCCGTCTCCGTCATCGATCACCAAATCAGATGACTCGAATGTTCCGCAAGAGCACTAGTTCGTGGGTGGTATACCCGAGGAGGTCACAGTAGACCTCACGGTTATGTTCGCCGAGGAGAGGCGCGCGGCGCAGGTCCCACGCATCCTCACCCCAGCGCATCGGCATCCCTGGGTACTGCAGCGGTCCGGTCACCGGGTGGTCGAGCGTGGTGAAATAACCGTGGGCCTGGTACTGCGCCGAGGTCAGCAGATCGGCCGGGTCGCAGATATACCCCATCGGCATGCGCTTTGCCTGGCCAGCGTGGTAGACATCCTCTTTCGGCTGTTCAGCCATCCACGGGGCCACGATGGCGTTGAGCTCATCCATGTGGTCACGCCTCGATAGCTGGTCGGCGAATCGAGGGTCGGTCGTCAGGTCAGGCCGCCCCATCATTTCGCAGAAGTCAGCCCAGTTGTCCTGGCGGAACATCGCGCCGACGAAGCCGTCTTTTGCCCGGTACATCGGTGCGAATGCGTTCATGCGCTTGCGGTCCTCGTGGATGTAGCCGTGGCCAAGGCTGGAGTAGCCCTGGGCTGAGGCGATCCCTTCCACCTGGGCGACATCGACATGCTGGCCTTCCCCCGTCGCATCCCGGTGGTACAGGGCGATGAGGGCACCCGAGAAGGCGGAGAGCCCCGCGAAGTACTCGGATGGGTGGCCGCCGAGTTTCAGCGGTTCGCGGGTGGGCTCGCCGCTGATGTAGAGCAGCCCGCCGAGGGCAAGCGCGACGAGGTCCGTGGCCTGGTAGTCCCGGTACGGGCCGTACTGTCCGAATGGAGTGACCGAGACCATGATCGACCGCGGATTGATGCGCTCTAACGTTTCGTATCCGAGGTCATGTGCGGCGAGCCACCCGGGAGATGCATCCTCGATGACAACATCGGCCCACGCGTAGAGCCGTCGCAGGATCCCTTGTGCGGCTGACTGTTTCATGTCTAGCGTGATGCCGCGCTTGTTCGTGTTTAGATAAAGATAGAGGCCGCTTTTCTCCGGGTGTGGGTCGTCACCCAGGAATGGTGGGTGCGTCCGCGACACGTCACCGCGCGGTGGCTCCACTTTGATGACATCTGCCCCCATCACGGCCATCACCTTGGTCGCGAAGGGGCCGCTGATTCCCTGAGTGAGGTCGAGTACGCGGATCCCGGCGAGTGGCGCCGCTGTTGTCTGCGCGGCCGGATTCAAAGAGCGCTCCGCGACCATCCTCGCCGCCCGTCTACCCATACTGTCTGTATGGACAATGGCCTGGAATGCCTGCTGTTCAGGCGTGACGAATCCGCTGGCTATATTGCGTGCGTAGTAGTATACAGCCGCTGTCAGGTGGCGAGCGGGGATTTTCACGGGGGGCAAGGCTTGAAATACGTGGCCCGGCGGTTGTCTTCTGTTGTCCCGACACTGTTATTGGTGTCGGTAATGATTTTCTGGCTGATGCGCATCCTTCCGGGCGATGTGGCCACGTTGATCCTCATCGGGCCTGAGGGGACTGGACAGCCGACAGCCACCGAGGTCACGGAACTCAAGGAACTGCTTGGCTTGGACAAGCCAATGGTGGTCCAGTGGGCCGACTGGATGCTTGGCATGATGAAGCTGGATGTTGGCCCATCGCTGTGGAGCGGCGAGCCCGTTTTCCAAGAACTGTTCAGGCGCCTTCCGCTGACGATCGAACTTGGCGTTATGGCCACGACGACTTCGCTGCTCATCGCGATCCCGATGGGGATCATCGCGGCAGTGAAGCGCGGATCGTGGATGGACTACGCCTCACGCGTGTTTGTCCTGGGTGGTCTCTCGATCCCAAGTTTCTGGGTCAGCGTGCTGACCATCCTCGCGCTGGTCACCTATTTCAACTGGACGCCGCCTCTTGGCTACGTCGCGCTGACCAAGGATCCATTCGTGAATTTCCAGCAGTTGATCTGGGCAGCGCTTGCCCTCGGCTACATCCAGGCGGCGTTGGTGGCACGCATGACGCGGTCGAGCCTGCTTGAGGTAATGCGTGAGGACTACATCCGCACGGCCCGCGCGAAAGGTGTGCGCGACCGTAACGTCGTCATCAAGCACGCGCTGAAGAATTCGATGCTCCCCGTGGTCACGGTGGTCGGCATCGGCATGGCGAACATCATTGGCGGCACTGTCATCCTCGAGACGCTCTGGAGCTTGCCGGGCGTTGGCCGGTTCATGGTGGACGCGATCAACCACCGTGATTACCCGGTGGTGCAGACACTGACCTTCATCTTCGCGTTGATCTTCGCAGTGACCAACCTGGCAGTTGACTTGGTGTATGGCGTCCTGGATCCGCGAATCCGGCTCGATTAAGGGACTGTTCTGAGGCCGTTTGGGTCAGGGCCTGATTCCATGAGGGGCGTAGGAGAGGCAACCATGGCGACGATCACTGCAGATCAGGTCAACCTTGGCGGACGCGCGCAGCGGACCCGCTGGCAAAGTATGGTGCGATTGGCGCGGCGCAACCCGTTGGGCGCCGGTGCGGCGATAATGCTGTTCCTGTTCAGCATCATCGCGTTTGGCGCTGGGCTGGACACCCTGCCTTTGGGTAGCGCTCAGGGTGCCGCATCACCCCTGATCGCGACGCACGACCCGTTTGTCATGTCCTCAGAAGAAGTGCTGCAAAAACCCGGCAACGGCCACCTCCTCGGGACGGATGACCTGGGCCGCGACCTCTTCAGTCGCATCGTATATGGCGCGCGGATCTCGCTGTGGGTGGGGTTCATCTCCGTCGGGATCAGCGTCGGGATTGGCGCGCCGGCTGGCATGATCAGCGCCTACGGTGGAAAGTGGATCGACTTTGCCATCCAGCGGGTGGTCGATGCGATGTTCGCATTCCCGACCATCATCCTCGCGCTCGCCATCGTGTCGGTCTTGGGGAAGGGCATCGTCCAGACGACGATCGCCGTCGGCATCGTAGGCATCCCGCGTATCGCGCGAGTGACGCGGGCCTCCACGCTTGGTGTGAAGAGCCTGCCGTACATCGAGGCGGCCCGCTCACTCGGCGCGCCGGCTCCTCTCATCGTTTCGCGACACGTCTTCCCGAACATCCTCGCACCACTGATCGTCCTCGGCACGGCCGGGTTCGGTACGGCCATTCTCGCGGAAGCATCCCTGAGCTTCCTTGGCCTCGGTACTCCACCCCCGAACCCGTCGTGGGGCACGATGCTAAGCGGGGCGGCACAGCAGTACGTCCGCAGCGCCCCGTATTTGGCGATCTTCCCTGGTATCGCGATCAGCCTCGGCGTTTTCGCCTTCAACCTGCTAGGCGACGCCCTTCGGGACATCTTCGACCCGCGCCTTCGGGGCGCCTAACGCGGCTGCGGTCTATCGAGAGGGAGGCCCGCCGTGTGGCGCGGCCTCCCTCTATTTCCTGGGGGCGAGGCGGCCCGTGCAACGTACATCAGCAGTGGCGGTGCCCTTTCGCGCCGTCTCGCAGTAAGGGGGACTCAGCATGCCGGTCCGTGATTTCGATGACCCATATTCGTTCAGCGCCCGTTCATACGACTGGCGCCTCCACTGCGCCGACGAGGCGATCGAAAATTTTCTGAAGGAGGAGGTCATCCGCGCCAGCGCCAAGCGTGCTTTCGTGGTCTGCTCCAAGTCCATCAGCGGGAAAACTCGTTCTGTCGATCGCATCAAGGAAGCCCTGGGTAACCTGTTTGCCGGGTACTACGACGGCATCGAAATCGATTCCACGTACCGCTCGGTGAAGGCCGCCACGGACGCCGCCCGTGCCGCGGGGGCGGACCTGTTGATCGCCGTCGGCGGCGGCAGCGTCATCGTCGCCACCCGTGTCGTGGATGTCTTCCTCTGTGAGCCGGGCGACCCGTTCGAAATCATGACGCAGTACCCGGAGGGGAAGCCGGCGTACAGCCCGCGCCTCAACGCGCCAAAGCTGCCGATCATCAACGTGGTCACGACACCGACCAGTGCGATGAACCGGGGCGGCTCCGGCCTTGCGAACCCGGATCTAGATCAGCGTATGGAGTACTTCGACCCGAAGACGCGGCCGACCGCCCTGATTTGGGATTACGAAGCGATCATGTCGACGCCGCTAGAGCTGATGCGTTCCACGGGCACCGGCGTCTTTTCCGGGGCGATCATGGGGGCGGGGAGTACGGGCTATAACCCACTGGCTGAGGGCGACCACGAGCATATCCTGCGCCTTGCCAAGCGTTCCTACCTCCGGATGTTCGATGAGCCGACGGCTGTCCAGCCGCGGATCGACCTTTTCGTTGCGGCGCTGCTCCAGAACCGCGCCTCCGACGACGCACTCCGTGGCGTGCATGTCCGGGGCAACGAGGCGTTCGGCGGCGACTATGCGCTTGCCACGGCGATGCACGTCCGCTATCCGCATGTGTGGCAAGGCGAAGCGGGTTCGTCGCTGCGCCCGACCATCACTCGACGCGCGCCGACCCCGCCGATTGAGGCAGCAAAACGCGTCGCCCAAGCGCTGGATATCTGGCGGGAGGGTATGGGGGCCGAAGAGGCCAAGATGAAGATTGCCGACGAGATCGAGCGGATCTACAAGCATGTTGGCATGCCGACGCGTGTGCATGAACTGAACATCCCAAAGGAAGACATCCCGATCCTCGCGAAGGAGACTGTGAAGGTCTTCAATGCCAACGCGGGCGTCCGGAATCCGGAACAGCAGATCAAGACCGCAGTTGAGCTTCTCGAGGCTGCCTGGTAGCAGTCGACGGCGTCTAGACGTAAGAAGGGCCCCGTGAACCGGGGCCCTTCTTACGTCTCAGGTACGGCTTGTCTCAGTACGACGAACCGCCAAGCGTGGCCTACTCGCCGCGGTAGTTGGCTTGGCGCTTCTCGATGAAGGCCTGGACGCCTTCCTTATGGTCGTAGGTGTTGCGCGTCAACCCCTGGGCGCGCGAGGCGAGCGGTAGGTGTTGCGACAGGTCCTGCTGGTAGCCCTGGTGGATGAGCTGCTTCACGATGCCCATCGCGTACACGGGGCCGCGGGCGAGCAGCGAAGCCTTCTCCAGGGTGAAGTCCATGAGCTGGTCGTCCGGTACGAACCAATTGGCGAGACCGATGCGGTACGCCTCTTCGCCCTCAATGGGCAGGCCGGACATCTGCATCCACATGGCGTTGGACATGCCAACGAGCTTGGGCAGTTGCCATGCGGAACCATCCGCGGGGACGAGGCCGTTGCGGATGAATGCCTCGTTGAAGCGGGAAGACGGGCAGGCGATGCGGAAATCGGCGGAGAGGGCGATGCCACAGCCGAGGCCGTAGGCGTGGCCGTTCACGGCGGCGAAGGACGGCTTCTGCATATTGTGCAGGAGCGAGACGATCGAGGGGCCGGTGCTGTAGTTACGGGTCTCGCGGGCGTAATAGATCGGGTCCATTTGTTCCCACGGCGTCGGCTTGGCCGGTTCTGCGGCTGCCTTTTCGCGTTCCTGGATGTTGCGGGCGAAGCCTTTGACGTTCGCGCCCGAAGAGAACGCGCGACCGGCGCCGGTGATGACCACCGCGCGCAACTCTCGATCCGTTTCGAACCGGTGCAACTCCTCAAGCAACGGCGTCATGAGCTCGTCGTTGAGGGCGTTGAGATTCTCCGGAGTGTTCATTGTGAGGAGGAGCACGCCCTTCGAGGGCTTGTCGACCAAAACGGTATCGGCCATGAGCATTCCGTCCTTTGCCTGATGCACTGAGCGGTATCGAACGATCCGTGCGATGCGAAGTCACCGCCGGTGAACCGGTCTGGCGCCCGCCTGTTGCGGAAAAACGATCCCCCCTGGTTACAGCGGGTGTTATACACCCCGCCTGCGAGGCCTTCCAGTATCGGCCGGCCGTGGGGAGCGGTTAGCGGGTGTCTCGCGTCCGCCGTGGGCGGCTCTTGAAGAACCCACCGCCAGCCTGAGGCTCCTTGGCGGTTGCCGTGACTTCCGCATGGAACGATGTGTCGTCGAGAGGCAGCCCGTCCTGCTCCTGTCCTTTGACGTACCGAGGCTTCATCTCGGGCGCCTCGACATCCGAGGTAGTCATCGGCGTGTCTTTTTCCTCGAACAGGTTCCAGTATTTGCCGCGGTCGGGGAGCCGGCGGGGCATGCCATCGCGGTAGATGAATGCGGCCCATTCCTTACTCAGGATGCGCTTTGCGTCTTCGTCGCACTCCGGGCAAGGCTGCGGGTGTGCGGCCTGGCGGACCGGGCGGATTAACTCGAAGACACCATTGCAGTGCTCGCAGTAGTACTCATAGAGCGGCACCATCGCCCTCCCCGCTATGCGTTCTCTTCTGTAGCCAAATCTAGCGTACAGCAGGCTGTGTAGAGCGGTCGGCAATCGATAAGCCGCCGTTGGCGTGCGTTTGCGCCTGAAGACACTGCCAGTCTGATGGTGGCCGGGAGCAT
>QZJI01000041.1 GCA_003599735.1 Dehalococcoidia bacterium
GCCGGATCGTGAGCCTCGACGTCTCGTTCCGCCGCCCCGTCCTGCACGACGACAACCTCCGGTGCGTCGCGCTCGTCACCGACATCATTGGCGACGAGGCGTCCGAGATCACCAGCCCGGGGATCGTCAGCCTGGACGTCACACTCGAGAACGACCGCGGCGAGAAGCCGCTTCAGGCCGCAGCCGTCGTGGAGCTTCCGCGCCGGGCGTAGGGCTCGCGCCTTAGGCCCTCGGAGGCTCAGGCGGTTGCGGCAGCGGCGTCTCACGGCGTCGCGCCCCTAACTGTTCGAGGACGCGCTCGAACGTCGGGTACTCGTGCGCGCCGACGACGGCGTACTTGCCGTCGAAGATGAACGTCGGGATCGCCGTCACGCCGATCGCGTTCGCCTGGGCGATCCCACCGTCCACCGCTTCAACCAGCGCCCCGGATTCCAGAGCGGCGCGCAGCGCCGCGCCGTCGAGGCCCGCCGCCGTCGCCTCTCGCGCCAGGACGTCGAGGTCCATCAGGTTCTCGTGGTCGGTGAAATGCGCGCGGAACAGCCGGCGGTGGTACTCCAGCACCTGCTCCGCGTCGCCGTGCTCGGACACCCACTCGCCCGCCTCCAGCGCGCGGTGCGTGTGCGGCTGGAAGGTGCGGCCTCGGGTGAACTTGATGCCAAGGGTTTCGGCGCGCAGCTCCATCGCGGACGGCGGAGTCTCCGCGGTCGTCGTCGGCGTGCGGATGCGCCCTTCAGGCGGGATGGACGGGTCGAGGAAGAACGGCGCCCATTCCAGCGCCACCTCCCACTCGCGATACGCCCGCTCGACCTCCACGAGGCCGACGTAGCACCACGGTCAGATGAAGTCGGAGACCACCACAATCGATACCGGCTCGCGCCGGGCCTCGATGGCGTCGGAGGTACGGTCGTTCGTCATGTCGCCAGTGTATGCCAGCGGCCCGTCGTAGGATGGCCCCGCGACAAACGCGACAAGGAGAGTCCACCATGGCCCAGTTGCCCGCCTCAGCCCAGGTTGCCCGAGAGCCGCGCCTCCACATGCGGTTCCTCGAACCGCACGGGCACCTCGGTTCTACCTTCGGGGACGACCCGTTCGGGCGGTTCGCCGAACGGTTTGCCCGATCGTTCGGCACCCCGAGGTTTCTGATCGTCCAGACCGGGATTGTCCTCGTCTGGCTGGCTCTGAACGCGGCGGATATCGCCCACTTCGACCCGTACCCGTTCATCCTCCTGAATCTCGCGTTCTCCACGCAGGCCGCGTATGCCGCCCCAATGATCCTCCTCGCCCAGACCCGCCAGTCCGAACGCGACCGGACCTGGACCGAGGCGGACGCGAAGCACCGCGAGGAAATTTCGGCGGCGATCCTCGCGCTGCTGCGGCAGAACACCGACCTGACGCAGCAGGTCCACGACCTGGCCGAACGGATCGAAGCGCTCACCCGCGAGGTCCACGGACGCGTCGTCGTCCGGCCCTGACGCTGGGGACCGCTCCATCCCTATACTCCGCGCGCGCCTGCGAAACCGCGAGAGGGGGCCAGCGATGGCTAACACGGAGTACGAGAACCTGCTGGTCGACCGCATTGGGACCGACGGCCGGATCGCCCGGATCACGCTCAACCGTCCGGAGAAGATGAACGCCCTGTCGCAAGAGCTCCTTTTCGAGTTCCGCGACGCCCTGGAGCTGTTGGAGACGGACAACAGCGCGCGCGTCATCGTGGTACGTGGCGCGGGGCGCACGTTCAGCGCCGGGTATGACCTCACGCCGCCGCAGCAGACCGGCGCCGACGCCGTGGTGCGGCAGTTCCGCACGACGGACGAGCAGGGCCGCCGTCTCTGGCAGGGCGTCCGCGGCGGGATGCAGCGGATCACCAACATCCACATGTACTTCTGGAACATCCAGAAGGTCACCATCGCCCAGGTCCACGGCTACGCGATCGCCGGCGGCTGCGAACTCTCGATGATGGCCGACCTCGTCGTGGCCGCGGACGACGCGAAGTTCGGCCACCCCGGCCTCCGCTTCGCCGGGACCCGCACCTCGATGATCCTCCCGCTGCTCATCCCGATGCGGAAGGCGAAGGAGCTCTTCTACACTGGGGACAACATCAGCGCGGTCGAGGCGGCGGAGATTGGCTTGATCAACCGCGCCGTCCCCATCGACCGCCTAGACGACGAGGTGCTCGCGATGGCCGAGCGCATCGCGATCCTCCCGGCCGACCACCTCGCGATGCTGAAGGTCCACATGAACCGCTTCCACGAGAACATGGGGATCTACTCCTCGGTGCATTCGAGCACCGACCTCGACGCGGCCGGTGGCTTCACCAGTCAGGCCTACCAGTGGGCGGACAAGATGCGCTCCGGCGGCCTCAAGGAGGCCCTCGCATGGCGCGATGGCCCGTACCAGGACTACCGCTCCGACCCGGGTCGGCCGCGTTAGTCCAAGGCTGAGGTTCTGGGCGGAGATACCACTGGGCGAGCCACCGGCGGTCGTCGTCAGAAACCTGCGGGTCACGCGCGGCGGACGCCTCGTGCTGCCCGGCCTCACCGTCGATGTCGCGCGCGGCGCCGTGACCGGACTGCTGGGCCCCAGCGGTTGCGGGAAGAGCACGCTGATGCGCGCCATCGTCGGCGTGCAGCTGGTCGACGGCGGGACGGTCGAGGTCCTCGGTACACCGGCGGGGACGCCCGCGCTCCGTGGGCGGGTCGGCTACGTGACGCAGGCGCCGTCCGTCTACGCCGACCTGACCGTCCGCGAGAACCTCGACTACTTCGCGCGGATCCTGGCGGCGGCGGAAGGCCGTGTGGACGCGGTGATCGAGACGGTCGGGCTGGCGCCGGACGCCGGCCGGGTCGTCAGCGAACTGTCGGGCGGCCAGCGCGCCCGCGTCTCCCTGGCGACGGCGCTGCTCAACGAGCCGCCGGTGTTGGTGCTCGATGAGCCGACAGTCGGGCTGGACCCGCTGCTGCGGCGCGACCTGTGGGACGCCTTCCACCGCCTGGCGGACGCGGGCGTCACGCTCCTCGTCTCCAGCCATGTGATGGACGAGGCCGAACGCTGCGACCGCCTCATCCTCATGCGCGACGGCGCCATCCTCGCGGCGGATACGCCCGCCGCGCTGCTGGAACGCACGGGCGCGCTCGACGTCGAGGGCGCCTTTCTCGCGCTGGTCTCGGGCGAGGTGAAGCGATGAGCGGCCGTTGCACGATGGCCACCGCCGCGCGTGTCCTGCGCCAACTCCGGCGCGACCGGCGGACCGTGGCGATGCTGCTCGTGATCCCCGTCGCCCTGATGGCGCTGATGAGCGGCGTCTTCGCGGGGGCCGGCGGCGCCTTCCAGCGCGTGGGCGTCCCGCTGCTTGGCGTCTTCCCCATGACCTCGATGTTCCTCGTGACCGCGGTGACGATGCAGCGCGAGCGGAGCGGCGGCACGCTCGAACGGCTGATGGCGACGCCGATCGGGAAGTTCGACCTCGTACTGGGGTACGCGCTGGCGTTCGGCGTGCTGGCGATCGCGCAGGCCGTGATCACCTCGGTGGTCTCGTTCACGCTGCTGGACCTGCGCGCGGGCGGGCCCACGTGGGGGATCGTGCTGCTCGCGGTGCTGAACGCCGTGCTGGGGACGGCGCTCGGCCTCCTGGTGAGCGCGTTTGCCCGCACCGAGTTCCAGGCGGTGCAGTTCATGCCGCTCTTCCTGCTGCCGCAGCTCTTCCTCAGCGGCCTGATGGCGCCGCGCGAGCGGATGCCCGCGGTCCTGCGGGCCGTCGCGAATGTTCTTCCACTCACCTACGCCTACGACGCGCTGCGGGCGCTCACGCTCGACGGCGCGCTGACCGCCACGCTGGTGCGCGACGTCGCCGTCCTCGGCGTCGCCACGGTCGCCGCGCTCGTGCTGGGCGCGGTCACGCTGCGCCGCCGCACCGGCTGACGAGCGCGTGCCCGGCTACAGGCAGCTACAGGCAGCTACAGACAGCTGTAGAGCGCGCGCACCAGATGTTGGCCGCGCGGGTCCATCCCGCCGGTCGGCGGGCGCGTCTCCCCGGGCAGCGGCGAGAGCATCTGGTTCATCACATAGCCGAAGCCGAGGCGGTGCGCCGGGTCCGCGAAGCCCTGCGAGCCGCCGGAACCGGCGTGCCCGAACGACGTAGCCGGGCGCGCGTCGTCGAACTCCGAGAAACGCAGCATGAACCCCAGCGTGCGATGCGTCGGCACCTTCAGCGTCTCGTCGATCCCGTTCGCCTGCTCCATCGCGGCGCGCTCGATTGCCCATGGCGAGAGCAGGCGTACCTTCCCCCACTCGCCGCCGCGCGCCAGTGTCCCGTAGACCGTGGCGAGGGATCGCGCGTCGGTGTGGCCGTTGCTCGCGGGCAACTCGGCCAGGCGGTACTCACGGCTGTTCGGGTCCACGCCACGCATCGCGGAGGCCACGCCGCGCAGCGAGTTCGCGCCACGGCTGGCGACGCCCTGCCGGTTGTCCTGCAGGATCTCCGCCACCTGGCGCCCGACGGGGTTGAAGCCGAGGTGGAACGAGACGCCGAGCGGACGCGCGATCTCCTGGCGGATGAACTGGCCGGGAGTCTTGCCGGAGACCCGGCGGATCACCTCGCCCACGAGCCAGCCGAAGGTGGACGTGTGGTAGCCCTGCTTCGACCCCGGCTCCCAGCGCGGCCGCTCCGCGGCGAGCGCCGCCGTCATCGCCTGCCAGTTGAGCGCGGCCCCTGCGGGTAACTCACCGTCGATGTCCGGCAGGCCGGCCTGGTGGGTGAGGAGGTAGCGGACAGGGAGCCGTTCTTTCCCGGCCTGCGCGAACTCCGGCCAGTACCGCGCGACCGGGATGTCGAAGTCGAGTTTGCCGCGGTCGGAGAGCATGTGCGCTGCGAGCGCGACCATCCCTTTCGTCGTGGAGTAGACGTTGACGATGGTGTCGCGCTCCCATGGGCGTGTCCGCGCCGCGTCCGCATACCCCGCCCACAGGTCGACGACGAGCTTGCCGTCGATCGCGACCGCGACGGCCGCGCCCACTTCGGGGAACTCGGTGAAGTTGCGTGCGAAGACGGCACGCACCGGCGCGAAGCGCGGGTCGCAGGTGCCCTGCACCTCTACCGGTGCCAACGTCACGCCCGATTCCCCTGCCCTCTGTCGTAGGCCGCGTGACGGGAGATTAGCACGATGACTCGTCGTCTCCGGGTGCTCAGGCGAGTGCCGCGTACACAGCGCCCGCGAGGCGTTGGGCGCGCGGGTCCGGCGTCATCAGCCCGCCCTGCCACATCCGGTTCATCACATAGCCGAAGGCGATTCGGTGCGTCCGGTCGGCGAACGCCATCGAGCCGCCCGCGCCGTTGTGCCCGAAGGCGTCCGGCCCGCGCCGGTCGCCGGTCTCCATCACCGGATGCATGTAGCCAAGCGAGCGGCGTGTCTTCATGATCAGCACCGCGTCCGGCCCCTCCGCCTGGATCGTGTGCGCGCGGTCGAGCGTCTCGGGACGCATCAGCGTGACGCCGTGCGCGCTGCCGCCCAGCGAGAGCGCCGAGTAGATGCGCGCCATCCCGCGGGCGCTGGCATGGCCGTTCATCCCCGGCATCTGCGCGCGCCGCCACCCGGCGCTGTTCGGGTGCCCCGCGAGCGGCGGCGTGGACAGCAGGATCGACCGCGCGGTCAGCGACTGCGGGTTCGGAGTGAAGCCGGACGCGGTAGAACCCCCGACCGGCTGGGCCTCCAGCGTCGCGATCTGTGGATGGACTTCGTCCGGCACGCCGAGATAGAACGGCGCGCCGAGCGGCTCCGCGATCTCGCGGCGGATGAAGTCGCCCGGCGTCTCCCCCGTGACGCGGCGGATCAATTCCCCGACCAGCCAGCCGAAGGTGACCGTGTGGTAGCCGTGCTTCGTCCCCGGCTCCCACTGCGGCTTCGTCGCGGCGAGCGCGCGCGTCATCAGCTCCCAGTCCTGGCAGGCGAGGGCCGGCAGCTCGTCGTCGCCGTCGACAGCGGGGAGCCCCGCCTGGTGCGACATCAACCACCGCACCGTGATTCCGCCCTTGCCCTGCTGCGCGAACTCCGGCCAGTACCGCGCCACCGGCGCGTCGATGTCGATCAGTCCGCGGTCGACCAGCATGTGCGCCGCGGTCGCCAGCACGCCCTTCGTCGACGACCACACGTTGACCAGCGTGTCACGTTCCCACGGCCGTCCGCTCTCCTGGTCGGCGAGCCCGCCCCAGAGGTCGACGACCGCCTCGCCATCCACCATCACATAGACAGACGCGCCGAGTTCGTCCGCTTCCGCGAAGTTCCGGGCGAACGCCTCTCGCACCCCCTCGAACCGTGGGTCGACCGTGCCATGGATCGTTGGGACATCCGCCATCGAGGACCTCCGTGGTACCGGTGGGTGCGCAAATTCTACCGGCCGGCGGTGCCCTCCCAGGCCCGCCCGCTATCGCGGTGTTTGGGTCGCCTTCCATGCCTCGATCACCGCTCGCGCGACCGGCCCGGCCTGCTGCGAGCCCGACCCCGCGAACTCCTTCACCACCGCGACCGCGATCTGGGCGTCCTCGACTGGCGCAAACGCGATGAACAGCGCGTGCGAGTTGTCGCCCGGAGCCACCTCCGCCGACCCTGTCTTGCCGCCCACCCGCAGCCCGGGGATCGCCACCGTTGCCGCCCAGCCGTCCTGCACGCCGTGTTCCATCATCGCCCGTAGCGCCTCGGCGGTGGCCGGCGACATCGCCCGGCGCCAGTCCTCGGTCGGCTCATCGAGGAACAGTCGAGGCTTCGGCACCACACCCCCGTTGCCGGCGGCGGCCGTCACGAGTGCGAGGTGCAGCGGCGTGAACTGCAGTTCACCCTGCCCGAACGCGCTGGCGGCCAGTCCCGCGCCGGTATCGAGGAACTTCGGCGCGGTGCTCAGCCGGCCGGCGGTCGTCGGCAGGGCGGACGGGATCGCCTCAGTCAGCCCCAGCGCGCGCGACATCTCGCGCAGCCGGTCGGCCCCCACCTTCACGCCGAGTTCGGCGAAGTAGGTGTTGCATGAGTACGCGTAGGCGTCCGAGGCATTCCGCGTCGTTTTCCCCGGCGGTTCATTGCGGCTGATGATGCGCACGCCGTCCACGAACACCTGCTCCGGACACGACACGGGCGTCTGAGGTGTGACGAGCCCGTGCTCGATCGCGGCCGCCATCGTCACCGTCTTGAACGTCGACCCCGGTGCGTAAAGCCCCTGCGTCGCGCGGTTCAGCAGGGCGCTCTGTGGGTCGCTGCGCAGCCGCTGCCATTCCTCCTCGCTGAACGATGGGCTAAACGTCGGCGTGCTTACCATCGCCAGCACGTCCCCGGTGCGCGGATCGATCGCCACGACCGCGCCGGGCGCGTTCCCCATAGCCTTCTCCGCGGCTTGCTGGATCCGCAGATCGAGGGTCAGCCGGACATCCTCACCGTTGCGCCGTTCGTGCAGCACGTCCTGCCACGTCGTGCGCAGCGTCGGCGCCGTCCGGCCTACGAGGGCGTCCGCCCGGATCCCCTCGACGCCCGTCGCGCCGACCTGCGCGGAGTCGAACCCGAGCACGTGGACGGCCCCCGGTGCGCGATACACTCGCTGTCGCTCGCCGTTCGGCCCGGTGACGGTCTCCGCCAGCACCTGCCCGTTCCGGTCCAGAATGCGTCCCCGCGCGACGCGGTCGGACTCGCGCCGCAGCCGTTCGCCGCTGACCGCCGGCTCTGAGGCGAGGTCGCGCCGGACCACCTGCCAGTAGCCGAGGCCGAGCGAGACGACGAAGAAGCCCGTCAGCAGGGCAAGGCCCAGCTCTCGGATCGGCGCCTCGATGTGCGGGACGGCGGGCAGGCCGCGCCGCTCGGCTGTCCCGGCGCTCGTCAGCATCGCCAGCATCACCCACCCCGCCACCATCGAACTCCCGCCGTATGACAGGAACGGACTGGTGAGCCCGGTGAGCGGCATCAGGCGCAGCACCCCGCTGGACACGATGAGCACCTGCGCACCCAGGCTGACCGCGAGCCCCACGCTCAGCAACTGCCCGAACGCGCCCTCGGTCGCCTTCGCGCGCGCGAGCGCCCGGGTCACGAACAGTCCGTACAGCATCACGACGGCCAGCGATCCGAGGAGCCCCCACTCTTCCCCGATCACCGCGAGCGGGTAGTCCGTATGCGCCGCCGGCACGAGCCCCGGGTTGCCGTACCCCGGCCCGGCGCCAAACACCCCGCCGAACACCAGCCCGCCGATCGCCTGCAACGACTGATATCCCGCGCCTCGAGGGTCCGCCCACGGGTCGAGCCAGGCGTCCACGCGGCCCTGGATCCGTCCAGACCCGAAATAGGCGAGGAGGCCGAGGCCCACGGCGCCGAGCAGTGCCACCACGAGGTAATCGCGCCGCCTCGTCGCTACGTACAGCAGCGCGATCGCGGAGGTGCCGAAGATCAGCGCCGGGCCGAAGTCACGCTGCGCTACCACCACCAGCACCGTGATCCCGAGGACACCGAGGATCGGCAGCCAGTACCCCGCTACTGGGACCCGGCCTCGCTCGCCGCGCCACGCCATCTCGGCCGGATGCTCCGCGAGGTGCCCGGCGAGGAAGGCGACGAGCAGGATGCGGAGCAACTCGGCGGGCTGCACCGTGATCGGCCCCACCTGCAGCCACAGCCGGGCGCCCTGTCCCGTCACGTCTGCGCCGAACAGCAGCGTGACCCCCGCGAGCAGCATGCCCGCAACCATCAGCAGATACCTGAAGCGCCGCAACCATTCGAGCAGCGGCGGGAACCCCACCAGCGCAATGAACCCTGACCACCCGATCGTGATCCACAGCACCTGCCTCGGCAGGATCGAGGGCTGCACCCGCGCGATCACGGCGAGTCCCAGCGCGCACAGCACCCACGCGGGCGACAGCAGCAGCGGATCCCACACCCGCCCCAGGGCACGGAGCGCGAACGGCGTCACCAGCGCCAGCGCCGCGACCAGCGCCAGCAGCGCCGGGAGCGCCGGGTCGGGCCGCGTACCCGTCGAGGCCAGCACGATCGAAGGCGCCGCCGCCAGCAGCAGCGCCGGGGCGACGAGCAGCGGCAGCGTCTGCCCGCGTGATCGGCGTCCCGGATGGATCGAGGTGCTGGCCAGGTCGCACTCCTCTCGCGCCGCGATCGGTATCCTCGATCTCAGCCTACCGGACGCATCCGGCCGGCCGGGCGAGAGGAGCTGAGCGCGTGGCGGACGAGGCCTGGCCAGTCGTCCTGCTCGGACTGCGCATCAGCGTCGTGCTGGTGCTCTACCTCTTCCTGCTCTCGGGATTCCGCGCCCTCCGCTCCGAACTGCGTGCCCCCACCTTCCAACTCGCGCCCGCCGAGCCGCGGCGTCATGCGCCGGCCCGCGCGCGCATCGATGCCCCTGACCGCCCCACGGCGCCAGCCGTCGACGGCGAGTACGACGGCGAGTACGACCCGTTGCCACGGTCGCGGCCGTTCGGGCCGGACGCGCCACCCGATCGGCCCGCCAGTGCTTGGCGCCGCGTCCCCCTTGCCCTCGCGATTCCGGCGGGGGCCGCCGCGCTCGTCCTCATGCTGGGTGGCGCCGCGGCCCTCGCCACCCGCTCGCCTGAGGCGCGCCTCCCCGGCGGCGTCGCCACCGCTCCCGCCACCGAGGCGTTCGGCCCGCCCGTCGTGAAGCCAGCGGGCGGACGGGTCACGGTCGGCCTCGCGGCACAGGAGGACTCGCTCGTGAGGGTCACCGTCGACGGCGTCGTCCAGTTCGATGGCACCCTGAAGGCTCGCCAGCGTCAGGCATGGGAGGGTACCCAGCGCATCCAGGTCTGGACGGACAAGGGCAAGACCCTGCTCATCGCCATCAATGGCGACAACCTTGGCCCCTACTCCCCCTCCATGGGACACCCCGACTGGAACCGCATCGACTTCGGTTTCGCCCCTGGCTGGGTGCGCTCCGACCGCTGATCGAGGCCCGCAGGCTCGGATTCGGGCACCCTCCGGGCAAGGTCGTAACAACCCACAGTGTTATCGTCAGATAGATGACTCTCATCCAGCCGCAGCCCGCGCTCGTCACCGACCCCTCCGAGGTAGCCGAGATTGCGCGCGAGATCCGTGCGGCCGGATGGCTTGCCCTCGACCTCGAATTCATGACCGAGGGCCGCTACATCCCCGAACTCAGTCTCGTCCAGGTCGCCTGGGGCGACGTCGAGATTCCCCACGTCGCCGCCGTCGACCCGCTGAAGGTGGACGTGCAGCCCATCGTCGACCTCGTCGGCGACCCGGAGATCGAGGTCGTCATCCACTCCGCCCAGGCTGACCTCGCCCTCATCGGCGGGCAGTTCGGCGTCCGCGGGCGCGCCGTCTTCGATACGCAGATCGCCGGTGCCTTCCTCGGCTGGGGCGAACAGATCGGCTACGGCGCGCTCGTCGAACGCCTCTGCGGCGTCCATCTCGACAAGGGCGCGCAGTTCACCGAGTGGTCCCGCCGCCCGCTCTCCGAGGAGCAGATCCGCTACGCCCTCGACGACGTCCGCTACCTCCCGCTCGCGTGGCGCACGCTCCGCCAGGAGCTCGAGGAGCGCGGACGTCTCGCGTGGGTCGAACAGGAGTGCGACGACCTCGCCGAGCAGTGGGCCGAGCGCACCCCGCCCGAGGAGATGTACCGCCGGGTGCGCGGCTGGAACGGCCTCAAGCGCCGCTCGCTCGGCGCGCTGCGCGCCGTCGCCGCCTGGCGCGAGACGGAGTCACGCCGCGCCAACCGCCCGCCCTCCTGGCTGATGAACGACCGCACCCTGCTCGAGCTCTGCCGCCGTCCCCCGCAGGTCGTGACCGAACTCGCCGCCGTCCGAGGCCTCGGCGAGGGCACCGCCCAGCGCTACGGCCGCGCGATCATCGAGGCCATCGTCCGCGGCGTCGAAGACCCGCCCGAGATGGACGAGTCCCCGCCGCATCTCCCCAACCTCGGCCAGGCGTGGCCCGCCGTCCTCACCGGCATCGTGCAGGCCCGCTGCCGCGAGGCCGACATCGCCGCCCGCTTCGTCGCCACCCGCCGCGACATCGACGACGTCATCGCCTGGTGGCTCATCGGCGACCGCACCAAAGAGCCCGCCCTCCCCCTGCTCCAGGGCTGGCGTCGCACCCTCGCCGGCCAGGACATCCTCGACTGGCTCGCCGGCGAAACCGCCGTCGTCGTCGACCCCCACACCGAAGCCGGCCTCCGCATCAACCGGTAGGTGCTGGGGGTAACGCGCAAGGAGTGAGATCGCTGCGTGGTCGTCTACGACGAGCCCTGACCCGCTAACCCAGGCCGGAGGATGTCGCTGCTACTGGTAGAGGCAACTTCGAAGGGTGACAATCTTCGCGGTGAACACAGAGTACTGATTGTCGAACGTCACGACATAGCCGCTGTTCGTAGTTTGCAACAACCGGTAGATCAGCCCGGGCTGGTCTTGACGAGAGATCAATGTCGAGGCCCCGGGTGCTGCCGATGCGAGTTGGAAGTTGATCCCTAGGGCCGTTCTGATAGTGCCTGGTTGAACCAAATACGACAGCCATAGAACTCCACCTGTGCTGGTTCCTGAAATCGTCACGGTACCGGCCTTGCCTGCGGCGATCGTGTACGTTCGCTCATCGCAACGGATTAGCGGATGCGCCCGTGCTGCAAGCAACGTGGGTTTAACGCTCTCCGCAGATACTGCAAATCCGATGCCTTGGCGTTGCTGGCTCCCGGCCGAGGGATCTTCGAATCGCGCTGCTACCACACCGACGACACGGCCACAGTTGTCGAACAATGGTCCGCCGCTGTCGCCATGGTTCACCGCCGCGTCTGTTTGGATGAAAGTGATTCCGCGGTCATTGAAGACGCCCGTAACAGATCCACGGTGTGGCGTGAGGTGAGGATCGCCTTCTTCGAACCCAGACACACCGACTTCATCTCCAATCTTCAGGCTCCGAGCGTTTCCCCATTGAATCGGTGGTGACGTCACGTTCGCTTGCAGGAGTGCTATGTCTGTTTCGAAATCCACGCCTGTTACGGTGGCAGGAGAGGGGGCACCCCCCTCCACTCGTAAGGAAATCTGTGATTGCCCCTCAATGACGTGTGCTGCCGTCAGGAATTGCCCATCTCCCAAATGGAACGCGCTCCCGTAGCCGTCTGGAGTCTGCACTTGGGCCGTATAACGTGTCACAGCTTGCACCGCGGTGGCGTAGGTGCATGGAGCGATAGTAGCCGTCGGTACAGTTGTGGCTGATGGGGTGACACTAGCCGCGGCGACAGCCACGGCGGACGGGGTGACGGCTACAACCGCCGTCACAGTCGTGGTGGCGGTTGCCTGCTCGCGAGGCGTCGAGGCAGTTTGCGGTGGGCCAGATGACGAGCACGCGATCGACCACAGCATGGACAAGGCCGCGACACAGAGTGTGAACTGGTTAGGGAATGTCATCGGTCGCTCGCATGGGATGTCGAAGCGTGAATTCTACCAAATGCGCAATGGGGCGCTGCCCGCCACCGCGCGGCGAACGGCCACGTCACATTCTGGCGATGGCATCCGACAGCAGCCGGTTCAGGCTGACGCCTTCGATTGCTGCCCGCTCGGCGGCTCGGGCGTGCAGGCTCGGCGGGATCCGCAGGTTCAGGCGGCCTGAGTACTCGTGCTCATTGAGCGGCTCCGGTATGGCATCGTTGCGCTCAAGCATCGAGGCGATAATCCCGCGCAGCGCCTCATCGACATTCGCGATCGCCTCGTCAGGCGTGTCGCCTTCGCTGATGCAGCCGGGG
>QZJI01000038.1 GCA_003599735.1 Dehalococcoidia bacterium
TGACCTTGCCGAGCGCTCGACCTTCGAGGAGACGGCCTACCTCCTCTTCCACGGCGACCTGCCCACCTCCGACGAGCGCGCCCGGTTCGACCGCGAACTGCGTGACGCCCGCGTCCTGCCCTCGTCAGCCATCGAGGTCATCCGCGCGATCAAGGACGCACACCCGATGGAGGTGCTGCGCACCGCCGTCTCCGCGCTCGGCGCGTCCGACCCCGAGGTCGATGACAGGTCGCAGGAGGCGACGCTGCGGAAGGGCGTCCGCCTCACGAGCCAGGTGCCGATGCTGGTCGCGGCGCACCACCGCATCCGCCAGGGCCTCGACCCCGTGCCGCCCGACCCGTCGCTGGGGCAGGCGGCGAACTTCCTCTGGATGGTGAAGGGCGAACGGCCGTCCAAGGACGCAGCGGCGCTGATGGACACGGACTTCATCCTGCACGCCGAGCATGGCGCGAACGCCTCGTCGTTCACGGCGCGCGTGGTCGCGGGGACGGACGCCAACCTGCACGCGGCGGTGACGGCGGCGGTCGCGGCGCTCTCGGGGCCGGCGCACGGCGGGGCGGCCGAGGACGTGATGAAGATGGCGATGGAGATCGGCACTCCCGAACGCGCCGCCGCCTGGGTGAAGGCGAAGCGCGCCAACCGCGAGCCGATCATGGGCTTCGGCCACCGCGTCTACCGCACGGAGGACCCGAGGGCGCGCCATATGCGGGAGGGCGTCCGCCGCCTCTCCGAGGAGATGGGCCAGCCGAAGTGGTACGCGATCCTCGAAGCCGTGGTGGAGGCGATGAAGCCGTACGCGCGGCTGGGCGTGAACGTGAACGTCGACTTCTACGCGGGCGTCGTCTACTACCTGCACGGGATACCGTCAGACCTCTTCGTCCCGATCTTCGCGATCGGCCGCACGCCCGGCTGGTGCGTCTCCGTGATGGAGCAGACGGCGAACAACATCCTGATCCGCCCGCTCACCCTCTACACCGGCCCCGAGCCGCGCGCGTACACCCCGCCCGAGGCGAGGGCGTAGGCCTCGCGATGGCGAACACGCTGGAGCCCGGCACCCTCGAGGTCATCGCCAGCACGCCGGCGGTACTCCGCGCCCTGACCGCCGGCCTGCCAGACGCGATCATCGAGGCGCGCGACGGCGACAACTGGTCGGCGCGCGACATCGTCGCCCACCTGCTCGACCGCTGGCCCTCGCAGCGCGCCCGCGTCCGCCTGATGCTCGCCGAGGTGAACCCGATCATCCTCGATGAGGACGAGGTGGCGGGCCTCGAAGCCTCCGGCCTCCGCCAGCGCCCGCTCGCGTGGCTGCTCGATGAGTTCGAGCGCGCCCGCGCCGCCGAGGCCGCTGCGTTCCGCGCGCTGTCGGCGGCGGACCTCGCGCGCACCGGGCAGCATTCGGTCGCCGGGCCGATCACGATCGCGGAGCTGCTGAACCACGTCGCCTACCACGACCTGCTGCACGTGCAGCAGATCGCGGGCACGCTCGCCCTCGTCCCCAACGCGGGGCGCGGCGGCTTCGGGGTGTTCTAAGGATGCCCGGACCAGACGGCGCGCTGGAATTCGGGTCTGACGAACAATTCGTAGAGAGCTGGTTGGCCTTCGCTGTGTTTCATCGGCCTCGCATCTGTATTGCAGTACTTGACTCCTGTGCGAGTGGTGACGAGATGTTCGTGGTATCTGCCACCCTCGAAGCCTTCCAGCAGTACGCGCAAACACTTGAGAACCTTGCCATGTGGGCCGACGTGCTCCGACAAGACACCAACCGACCGCTCGCTGCCCGCTATGACGCTGCACGCATCAATTGGGACCCATTCTTCGAAACACTTGAAGAGATCGATGGCCCCGGAATCGCGCGACTCTTCGACCTTCCGTCTGATCGGATTCCCCCAGAAGTCCTGCAGACATGGGCGGAACTCGCTCAGAGGGTCGGGCGGAGTGCTCGCCATGCGAGGACTGAAGGAGATCGTCCTGCCTTGTACCGGTTCTACAACAAGGCGAAGCATGGATTGCACGTGGTCGCGGTGCGCGACCACGACAACGATCTCTCGTTCGCGTTTCCACCCGAGCACGATGTCCGAGACCCCCACGACCTATGGGTGCAAAAGGCAGGTTCAGTTCAGGTTGAGTTCTTCCTCAGAGAAGCCTTCGCCGTGTCCCGCCTCACTGCCGCGCTCGTCCAATCGTGGTTCGTGGCCCGATTCGGCCATGATCCGAGGGTCCTGTGGGCAGGAAACTGGCCTCCCCCGAGTGCATCACTCGACGAGATCCGTGCTTTCCTGAGCGGCAACCTCACAAGTCGACTGGAGCAGAGGTAGCGATGCCCGGACTCGCGCCCAAACTCCGCGCGGCAGCCATCCAGCGAGGCGTCCTCGACGGGTCGGCGGCGTTCAGCATTCCGGAGGCGGTGCGGATCGTGCGGGACCTGCCGTATGCGCGCGCCTCCGACCGACGGCCGGAGACGGTGATCGAGGAGTGGCGCGGCACCTGCTCCGGGAAGCATTACCTGCTGGCGCAGGTGCTGGAGGAACTCGGCGCGAGCGTGATCGTGATCCACGCCACGCACCACTTCACGCCGGAGAACAGCCCGTGGCTCCCGCCTGACCTGCTGGCGGAGGCGGCGCGCGAGCCGGTGCCGGACGTGCATACGTTCCTGCGCGTGCAGCTCGACGCCTTCCGCGGCGAGTGGTTCACCGTGGATGTGACGTGGCCGCTCGGCGCGAAGGCGCTCGGCATGCCGGTGAACGAGGGGTTCGACCACAAGGCGGACCACCGCATCGCCGCCGACGTGGAGGAGATCGTGCACGTGGACGAAGAGGATGACCCGCAGGCGGTGAAAGAGGCGCTGATCCAGGCGTTCGTCGACGACCAGGCCGCCCGCCGGGACGCGTTCATCGAGCGGCTGTCGGCATGGCTGGGGGAGCGGCTGGCGCGCTGACCTCGACGCCGCGGGACGCGGGGGAGGCCGCGGGACGCCGCATGATCTCCGGGGGCGCGTCCCGTAGGATGCCGGGATGAATCAGAAGCCCCAGTCCTGGTGGACGACGTTCACCTTCGCCGCCGCCGGCGCGGTGGTCATCACCTACTTCTCCTCCCGCGAGGAAGGCATCTCGAACACGGAACTGTGGCTGACCGGGCTCGTCGCCTTCAGCGTGCTGTTCCTCACGATGCGTTTGAGCGACCGGCTGACCCGCATGGTCCTCGGGCGGTTTGGGCCGAAGCCACGACCGGCGCCGGAGAAGGGCGCCCCGGTGACCGAGGCGCGCACGGAGCGCCCGAGCCACGTCGCGCGCCGCCGCCAGCAGCGCCGCCCGCGCGGGGGGCCGCGCAAGCGGTAGCCGGGGTGCGAATCGTTCCGCCCGCAGGCTGAGGCCGCGCACCACCGCTGCGGCCGAGAACCTTCCGCTACACTTCCGGCGCTATGCGCCACCCTTCGTTGGCACTTGTGCTCCTGCTCGCGTTCACGGTCGCCTGTGGGCAGATCCGTGTTCCCGGTTCGTCGCCACCCTCCACCGAGGTGGAGGCCACTCAGCGCGGTGACGCCGACTCCCTCGTCCGATCCTTTCGCGTCGTCCCCAGCAACGACGGCACAGCCACGTACCACTTTGCATTCGCACCTACGGCGAAGGCGCCGATCATCGCCGGTCGCCTGACGCCGGGTACCGCAAAGTCCGCCGTCTTTGAAATCGACCGCTTAACACCAGGGAACGGCAAGTCGAAGATCACGGTTGTCTCAAACAATGACGGCCTCCCGCTCTCTGTGACGAGTGGTGGCAAGACCGTCCACCTCGACTGGTCCCAGTGGCCCTCGGGCATCCTTGGCGTCCGGGCCAGCGCTACGGGCGCCTCGACGGCAGTCCCGCTCACCCCGCAGGTACGGACGGCGATCGACCGAGCGGTGCAGCAGATCCGCACTGCCCGTGTCTCGGCCGTACCACCAGCAGGCGGGAGGACGAGTCACGCGATCGGGTACACGGCCGATTCACGTGTCGTGGTCGCGGTGCTTCCCACACCGATCGTTCGCTACGTCCAACTGACCGACAAGGATGGCCGGAACCGCAACCTTGATTCTCGCGTTGTCTCAGTCTCCTGCAGTGCCCCGTTCATCTGCCGGTGGGCCGCGCTCGGGGCCGGGGCCGGCAATTACGGCGTCCCCGTGTCTCTGGAGTTCGCCCGCGCGATCACGGTGCCGGAAGATGCCCCCGGCCTTGAGCGCAATACCGCCGCCTGCCTGGAGGCGGCGGGCGAGGTCAACGTGCGCACGCTGATCGTGGGCGGCGGGCTCGTGATCCTCACCGGTCTCACCACAACCACGGCCGCCCCAATCGTGACGCCGATCCTGGGCGCGGCAGCCCTGGTCGAACTGGACGGCGTCTTAAACGCCATCGGGACCGCGCAGGTACTCGGCGCCGCCGCCGCCACGTACATGGGCAACGGCGACTGCCAGGAGGCTGCCGTAAACTGGGTGGCTGAGGACCTCGCGCGCGACGCGAAGGCGACCACCAGCATCACGATCTGCTTCGAGACAACTGTCGAGCCGCGGGCCCGCGGTTGCCATCGTGAGTCGGGCATCGTCCCGGCCGGTGACTACCAGGACAAGACGGTCAGCCTTCGTCTCGGGGATGCTGGTGCATCAACCCTGGCGTCCGAACCTACCTGTCCTCCGCGCTTCGGACGTCTACCGCTCGCCGATAACTCCGGTGTGATGGGGCAAATCTCCGGCGGCCGCGTCGTCCAGAAGTCGATGGTCTGCACCTATCAGGACAACGAGACAAAGGACTTCAAGGTGCTGAACCGTGTGACCCGGATCGCGCTGTGGTGGATAGAACAACCCCTGCCCGAGGGAGCGGGGCCGGGAGAGTACTGCGCGGGCGCCGACCAGACAGCTGAATTCCCCGGCTTCGGCGGGCCGACTCGCGCTGTCCGCATCTACAGCCCGGACCGCCTCGCCCGTGGCGAGTCGTACCGCGACTTCGGCATGATCGACGATGCCGAAGCGGTGCGGATTGTCCGGGCGCTAGTCGAACAGGCCGCGACACGCGCCGCCCCCTGCCCACAGCAGACGCCCCGGTAGATTTCCCACTGGCCATGATGTCTCTCCTACTCACTGCTTGGAGTGCGCGGTCGGGTTAGCATCGCGAGCGAGGGAATGAGGTCAGCGATGCGCGCAGCGGTCGTGGTGCGTCCGGAGCAGGTGGACGCGTTCGATATTCAGGAACTCCCCGACCCGGTGATCGGGCCGGAGGAGGTCCTGGTCGCGGTGAAGGCGAGCGCGCTGAACCGCGCCGACCTCCTCCAGCGTCGAGGGCGGTACAACGGGCCTCCGGGGACGCGGAACGACATCCCCGGCCTGGAGATGGCGGGCGTGATCGCGGAGACGGGCTCACGCGTCGTCGGGTGGAAGCCGGGCGACCGGGTCATGGCCCTCCTGGGCGGCATGGGGTACGCCTCGCGGATCGCGGTGCACGAGCGGATGCTGATGCCGGTGCCGCCGAACCTGACGTTCGAGCAGGCGGCGAGCATCCCGGAGGTGTTCCTGACGGCGTACGACGCCCTCTTCCTCCAGTGTGAGTTGAAGATGGGCGAGTCGGTGCTGATCCACGCCGCGGGTTCGGGCGTCGGCACGGCGGGGATCCAGATGGCCTCCGCGCAGGGGTGCCGCGTCTTCGGCACCGCCGGCTCGCAGGAGAAGCTGGAGAAGGCGGCGGCGCTGGGCCTCGACGTGGGGATCGAGTACCACACGCAGGACTTCGCCGAGGTGATCAAGGAGCGCACGGGCGGCCGTGGCGTCGACGTGATCCTCGATGTGATCGGCGCGCCCTACTGGGACCAGAACATCGCCTCGCTCGCGCTCAAGGGGCGGATGGTGATCGTGGGCTCGATGGGCGGCGGCGTGGTCGAGCAGATGAACATCGGCGCGCTCTCCCAGAAGCGGGCGAGCGTGCGCGGGACGCTGCTCCGCGCCCGCCCCCTGGAGGAGAAGGCGACGCTGGTACAGGCGTTCGTGAACCGCGTGCTCCCGTTGTTCGCGAACGAGACGCTCGTCCCCGTCGTCGACGTCACGTTCCCCCTCGACCAGGTGGGGGAGGCGCACCGGCTGATGGAGTCGAACGCGAACTTCGGCAAGATCGTGCTGACGATCGAGGATTAGCCCACCCGCCCGAGCCTTCCCACCCACGTCCTACAATCGAGGCGGCCGGCGAGGAGGCATCCGATGGCTGACGAGACCGCAACGCTCGCAGGGTGGGTGGCGACGGCGACCGTGCCGGAGGCGACCCGCCGCGTCACCCGACGCTACCTTCTCGATTGGCTGGGGTCGGCGCTCGGCGGCGGCGACCTGCTCCCGCCGACGATGGTGCAGGATGTCGTCCGCGACCTCGGCGGTCACCCGCAGGCGACGGTCCTCGCCACGGGCGAACGGACTTCGGCGCCGCTGGCCGCGCTCGCCAACGCCGCCGCCGCGCACGTCCTGGAGATGGACGACCTCGACCGCGAGTCGATCTCCCATCCCGGCGCGCCGATCGTCGCCGCCGCGCTCGCCGTCGCGGAGCGCGAGGGCGCTTCGGGGGACGCGTTGCTCGACGCCATCGCGATCGGCTACGAGGCGAGCATCCGCACGGGCGAAGCCCTCGGCCCCACCCACTACGACTACTGGCACACCACCGGCACCGCCGGGGTGATCGGCGCGGCGGCGGCGGCCGCCCGGCTCGGCGGCCTGGACGTCGAGGCGGCCCACCGGGCGATCGGCTCGGCGGGGACGATGGCCGCCGGCCTGTGGGAGTTCCTCGCGGACGGCGCGATGTCGAAGCAACTGCACCCCGGCAAAGCGGCGCACGACGGCGTGCTGGCGGCGCTGCTCGGCGCGCGCGGGTTCACCGGCGCCACGCGGATCCTCGAAGGCCCGAAGGGGCTGCTCGCCGCGATGTCCCGCGCGCCGGAGCCGGACCGGCTGACGCGCGGGCTCGCCGTCGAGGGGATGGCACGCTGGCGGATCGAGACCGTCTCGTTCAAGGTGCATGCCTCGTGCCGCCACACCCACTCCGCCGTGGACGGCGCGCTGGCGATCCGCCGTCGACGCGAGTTCGCCGTGGAGGACGTGGAGCGGGTGGACGTGCGGATCTATACGCAGGCGCTCGGGCTCCTCGAGGGGATGGAGCCGACGACGCCGTACGCGGCGAAGTTCTCGCTGCCGTTCTGCGTGGCCGCCGCGTTGCGCCACGGCGACCTGGCCCCCCAGCGGTTCACGGAGGAGGCGATCGCGGACGCGAAAACGCTCGCGTTGGCGGACCGGATCGGCTTCGCGCCCGACTCCACCCTCGACGCACTCTACCCCGCGGCGTGGCCCGCCGTGGTCGCGCTCACGTTGCGCTCCGGCGAGCGGATCGAGGAGCGGGTGGACCACCCGGCCGGCGACCCGGAGAGCGGCATCACGGAGCGCGACCTCGCGGAGAAGTTCGTGAGCCTGACGGACGGCCCGCTCGGGGGACGGGCCTCTGAGGTCGCCGCGCGCATCCTCGACGGTGCCCCCGCGGCGAGCGAGGTCGTGCGCCTGACGCGCGCCGCCGCCCCGGCTCGCTGAGCCGCAGGCGCATGCCCTCAATCTTCCACATCGCGAGCGTCGAGGCGTGGGCCGCCGCGCAGGCTGATGGCGCTTATCACGGCGATACCCTCGCCACCGAGGGGTTCATCCACTGCTCCCGTGCCGAGCAGGTGGAGGCCATCGCCAACGCGCTCTACCTCGGCCGTCACGACCTCATCCTCCTCCGCATCGACCGCGCCCTTGTCGTCCCTCAGGTGCGCGACGAACCCTCGGGCAGCGACCTGTTCCCGCACATCTACGGCCCGCTCAACCTCGATGCCGTCGCGGAGGTGATGGCGTTCGCGCCGGGGGCGGATGGGCGGTTCGCGGGGCCCGTCAGCGGGAGGTAGGTCCTCCTGTCTGCCTCGCGAGGAACGGGGGTGTTACCGGGGGCGCTGGTAGCATTTGAGGGCGCCCGCTCCCGGCGCTGACGGAAAGGCCCTCGCATGACCTCGTCCCCGACGCCCGGTGGGAATCTGCAAGACATGCTCCGGTTGAAGGCGGAGCAGGTGACCGCCGCCTTCAACCTCGACGAGTTGCCCTTCGAGACGACCGACGCCCTGCCTGTGCTCGATGCCGTGTTCGGCCAGGAGCGCGCCGTCCGCGCCATCGAGTTCGCGCTGGGGATGGACGCGCCGGGCTATCACCTGTTCGCTTCCGGGCCCGACGGGTTCGGCAAGCAGACGATCGTCACCTCGTTCCTGCGGAGGCGGGCGCAGGCGGCGCAGCCCTCGCTGGACTGGGTGTATGTCCATAATTTCGCGCGGCCCGACTATCCACAGGCGATCTCTCTCCCGCCCGGCCACGCCCCCCGCTTCGCCCGCGCGATGGAGGACGCCGTGGCGACGGCCGCCCGCGAAATCCGCGCGGCCTTCGACTCCGACGACTACGTCCGCCGCCGCCAGGCGCTCGTGGAGGCGGTCGACCACGAGCGCACCGCGCTCCTTGAGGGGTTGCAAGCGCGGGCGCTGGAGATGAACTTCGCGCTCCAGTTCGGTCCAGCCGGGATCGCCTCCGCGCCCCTCATCGACGGCAAACCGATCACCGAGGAGCAATTCACCGCCCTGAGCGAGGCTGACCGCCAGCAGATCCAGGATCAGCGGGGCGCCCTCGAAACCATCGTGCAGGAGACGCTGCTGAAGGTCCGCGCGACGGAGCGCGCGGCGACGGAGCGCGCCAACGCGCTGGATGAGGACGTCGCCGCGTTCGCCGTCGACCACCTCTTCCAGCCGCTGAGCGAGCAGTACGGCCAGGACGCGGAGGTCCAGGAGTACCTCGACGCCGTCCGCGCCGACCTGCGTCGCGAGCGTGACCGCTTCCGCAGCGAGGTCACGGCTGCCGTCCTCCCGCCCGGCCTCGCCCCTCTCGCGCAGGCGATCACGACCCGCCGGTACGAGGTGAACACGGTGGTGACGAACGACCCTCAGCGGGGCGCCCCCGTCATCACGGAGCCGCACCCGACCTATCAGAACCTGATCGGCCGGGTGGAGTACCAGAGCCAGCCCGGCGGCGGTCTCGCGACCGACCACATGATGATCCGCGCGGGCGCGCTGATGAAAGCGAACGGCGGCTATCTGGTCCTGCGCCTGCGCGACCTGCTGACGAACACGATGGCGCTGGACGGGCTGAAGCGCGCCCTGACCTCCGGCACGGTGGTGATCGAAAATATGGCGGAGACGTACGGGCTGATGCCCACGGTCGGGCTGCGCCCGGAGCCGGTGCCGTTGAACCTGAAGGTGGTGCTGATCGGGGAGGCGTACCTGTACAGCCTCCTTTACCGGTACGACCCGGACTTCCGGCAGCTGTTCCGCGTGAAGGCGGAGTTCGAGATGGACTTCCCCCGGACGCGCGAGAACGCGCACGGCCTCGCTTCCGTCGTACGCGCCGAGTGCGCCCGTGGCGGCCTGCTCCCCTTCACGAAGTCAGCGGTCGGACGGCTGATCGAGCACTCTTCCCGCATCGTCGCGGACCAGCGCCGGCTCTCCGCCAACATCGCCGAATTCCTCGATGTCGCCCGCCAGGCGGACTACTGGGCGCGGTCGGAGGCCGCCCCCACGGTCGCCGCGAGCCACGTCGAACGGGCGATCGAGGAGACCGTGTACCGTTCCGCGCTCGTCCGCGACCGGGTGATGGAGGCGATGAACGACGGCACGATCCGCGTGGAGACCACCGGCAGCCGCTCCGGGCAGATCAACGCGCTCTCGGTCTACGACCTGGGCGACATCTCGTTTGGACGGCCGTCGCGGGTGACCTGCGTGGTCTCGCCCGGCAACGGCACGATCGTGATGGTCGAACGCGACAGTGACATGGCCGGGCGCATCCATAACAAGGGGTTCCTGATCCTCCGCGGCCTCCTCGCCGACCGCTTCGGGCAGGACCGTGCGGCCGCCCTGCACGCCAGCATGACCTTTGAACAGCTCTACGGGGACATCGACGGCGACTCGGCTTCGTCCACGGAGATGTACGTGCTGCTCTCCGCCCTGGCGAATGCCCCGATCCAGCAGCAGATCGCCGTCACCGGTTCCGTGGACCAACTGGGCAACATCCAACCGATCGGCGGCGCGACCGAGAAGATCGAGGGGTTCTTCGACATCTGCCGCATCCGCGGGCTGACAGGCACCCAGGGGGTCATGCTCCCCCGCGCGAACGTCCCGCACCTGGTGCTGCGCGCCGATGTCGTCAAAGCGATCGACGCCGGGCAATTCCACCTCTGGGCCGTCGAGCGGATCGAGGAAGGCATCGAGATCCTCACGGGGGTGCCGGCGGGTGGGGCGCGCGGCGCGGACGGGAAGTACCCGCATGGCACGATCTTCCGGCGCGTGGAGGATCGCCTGGAGGCCTTCGCGCGCGGCCGGACGCCTCAACCAACCGGCGAGGGCGCGCGGATCGTGGTGCCATCGCCCGCCTCGCGGCCAACGCCGGGGATCCCGCCGGGGCCGCCGCCCGAGCCGCCGGTCAGCGTGTAGCGGATGAGCAGCGACCCCCGTCCGCTGATGACCGTCGACATGGATGGCGTCTTCTGCGAGCCGCCGCTCGGCCAGAACCTCGGCATCCACCGGACGTTCTACGACCCGTCCGCGCCGCCTCACTCCGCCCGCGTGTACCCCCGTTGGTTGAACGCTCCGCTCGACCGGCTGCGGTTCGACTTCCGCCGTCCGATGCCCGGGGCGCGGGATGCCCTTCTGCGGCTCGCCACGGTCCGCCGGTTGATCCTGGTGACCGGACGGCGCACGCGTCCCAACTGGTGGCTTCACCGCCACGACTTCGACGGTTTCTTCGAGGCGGTCTACGTGAACCAGTCCGGCCTCGGCAGCGCCCACTACAAGCAGGCGCTTCTGCACCGCCTGCAACCCGCCGAGCATGTCGAGGACGACGGCCGGACAGCGCAGTTGCTCGCCCAGACCAGCGAGACACGCGTCTATCTCTGCGACTGGCCACGCAACCGTGATCTGCCGCTCGACCCGCGGATCGTGCGGGTGGGAGGCCTCGTCGAGCTGGCGCACCGGCTCGCCCCCTGATTCGCGGGAACAACGCGGTACGCTGAACATATGACAGCCACGCTTCATCCGACACAGCGCCAACGCCCGCGCGGGCTCCGTCCGAACCGTCGAGGGCTCGCCCTCGCCGCCGTCCTGTTCGGCGGTGTCGCCTGGGCCATCGCCTGGGGCGCCCACGCCCACACGTCCGTGCCCCAGGCGACCGGCCTCGCCGCCGCGGCGCCCGCGCGTACCGTAACGGTGAGCGGCGCCGGAGGACGGCTCGACCTCAGCGGCGTGAGCGCGCGGCCCGGGGAGGTGCTTGACCTGGTGGTGACGGACGCGCCGGGGGCACATGCCTTCGTGGTGCAGGGCTCCCAGCCGGGTTCGGAGTACCTCGTGCGGGCGCGAGACGACGGGACGACGCTCATCCGGTTGAAGGTGCCCCCCAGCGGGCAGGTCGGCCTGCTCTGCACGACGCCAGGGCACGAGAACCTGCACGGCAACATCATCATCGGCGTGACCGAGTGACCGCCCGATGACCCCGGCCGGGAGCGGGTCCCCCTTCCCCCCGCACTTCTTCCAGCGGGAGGACGCTTCCGCCGACCGCTTTTTCTACGAGTCCCCGCGTCTCGTCACCCATATCGACGACGCGACCATCGAGGCGCTGACCGGGCTCTACCGGGAGACGCTGCCACCCAGCTCGCGTGTCCTGGACCTGATGTCCTCGTGGGTGAGCCACCTGCCGCCCGAGGTCGAATACGCGCGGGTCGCGGGACTGGGGATGAACGCGGACGAGCTCCGCGCCAACCCCCGGCTCACAGACCGCGCCGTGCGCGACCTGAACGCCGAGCCGACGCTCCCCTACGAGGACGGATCCTTCGACGCCGTGGTCTGCGCCGTCTCCGTGCAGTACCTCACCCGGCCCATCGAGGTGTTCGCGGAGGTGTCGCGCGTGCTGGCGCCCGGCGGCCTCTGCCTCGTCTCGTTCTCACACCGGATGTTCCCCACCAAGGCGATCGCCATCTGGAAGGCGCTGGGCGTGGAGGACCGGGTGCGGCTGGTCGCCACCTACCTCGCACTCGCGGGCGGCCTCGGTGAGCCACTGGTGATCGACCGATCGCCGGCGGGGGCGGACCCGCTATGGGCGGTCGCGGCGCAACGCGCTGGCGACTGATCGATACGTCCAGCGTCGCGCGCGGCTGACCTCGATCACGCGACGTCGATCGGACCATCGCGGTTGCGATGCGGCCACGAAAAAAGTGTGCGCGACTGCTTGCACAGGCAACCGGATAACGATGTAGCGCGTTACATTGCGCGTGTGGATCGGCCAGGGCCCGGCCCTTGATCCACCACCCATGGGGATCGGGCTCCGGCCCGGCTAGTCGAGGATGTGAACGTGGCTGCGACCAAGAAGGCTGCTGCGAAGCCCGCCGCCAAGCCCGCTGCGAAGCCGGCTGGCAAGTCCGCGAAGAAGAAGTAACTTCTTCTCTAGCGGGACGCTTGGACTGTGAAGGCCGCCGGGACGCCGGCGGTGGGGGAAACAGGGGAGGTCGCGATGACGATAAGGGATCTGCTGGGCGTTTCCCCCTCGTTGCGGGCGATGCCCGACTCGCCTCCTCCTCCGCTGGCCCCGTCCCGGCCCCA
>QZJI01000024.1 GCA_003599735.1 Dehalococcoidia bacterium
CCACCGAGCCCGGCCAAGAGCATCAGCCGCCCGGCGTCCCCCACGCCCACCTCGACCTCGACCTCGACCCCGACTGCGACCCCGACTGCGACCCCGACCCCGACCCCCACGCCTCCTTCTCCTCCGGCGACCTTCGAGTTCCGTCCGAAAGATGCCGGTAACGGAGAGACCACATTGCTTATTGTCCGGGCGGTTGAGCGGCGTGGGCAGGTACGCTTCCTCGGGCAGACGTTCCCCCTGCGACAGCAGGGAGACCTGCTTTGGACGCTCCTCGGCGTTCCCATTGAAGCGGATCTCGGGCTGCGTACCGCCGAGATCACGCTGCAGGACACGGATGGCCAGACGACCCAGCGTGTCGTCGCCACGACGGCGGTTGTCGCCATCGAGCGGCCGGTGGATTACCTCGTGGTCACGGAGGAAGTGCAGTCGCTGCTGACCCCCCAGGCCATTGCGACCGAGGAGCAGCTGCGGGTGAAGGAGTTCGCCGCCTTCGATCCGGAGTCGCGCTGGGGAAAGCCCTTCATCCAGCCAGCGCCGGGTCCCGTCTCGACACAATTCGGTTCAGGACGCTCGGTGAACGGCGGTCCGGTCGGTGGGTTTCATTCGGGTGCGGACATCGCGAACGAGCAGGGGACGCCAGTGGTCGCCCCGGCCCCCGCGCGTGTCGCATTCGTCGAGGATCACCCGATCCGGGGGCTTTCGGTCATCCTCGACCACGGTGCGGGCGTGAAGAGCGGCTATCACCATTTGGAGGTGGCGCTGGTGAAGCCGGACGATCTGGTGGAGGCGGAGACGCCCGTCGGCCGGATGGGGACATCCGGATACTCGACCGGCCCGCACCTGCACTGGGAAGTCACCGTCTACGGCGTGAACGTGGATCCGTTCACCTGGACAAAGACAGCGTTCCGCCCGTAGCTGCGAGGCCTAGCCGACGTGACGACCGACAACGCACGACCATTCGAGGCCATCGTGCCGCGTGACCGCGCGCAGCCCCACCCGCCGTGCCGCGCGCACCATTGCGTCGGCATCCACCGCGAGGAACCCGGACAGCACTGCCGCCCCACCGGGCTTCACGGCTGCGACGATTTCGGGAAGCATCGCGCGCACCGCCGTTGACGAGATGTTGGCGACAACGACGTCCGCGCACTCGACGGGCGAGGTCCGAGGCCATGGCCACGCCTCGCCGAGCGTCCCCGTCGAGGCTGTGATTCTAGCTTCGACCCCGTTCCGTTCGGCGTTCTTCCGCACGACAGCCACGGTCGAGGCATCGACGTCGATCGCGCGCACGCGCTTCGCGCCGTGCTTCGCCGCCGCGATCGCGAGAATTCCCGACCCGGTGCCGACATCCAGCACCGTGCAGCCTGGTGTGATGACGTCTTCAAGTGCCTCCAGGCAGAGCCGCGTTGTCTCATGCTGGCCCGTCCCGAATGCCGTGCCCGGGTCGAGGTCGATGACGATCTCGTGCGGCTTCGCGCGGTACTGTTCCCAGGTCGGGCGGACCACCGTGTGTTGTCCGAGATGCAGCACGCCGAAAAATCGCTTCCACGCCTCTGACCACTGTTCAGGGTGTACCTCGATCACCCGCATACGGCCGAGAGGTACCCTCAGCGGAAGCGAGATCAGGCGCCGGCGGAGCGCTCGACGTGCGGCAGCGTCGAAAGGCGCAGGCGCCGTGCCACGCACCGTCCATGGCACATCCGTCCGTTCGGTGTAGGCGAAGTCGGCATCGTCGTCGAGGAGGATCGCTGGTTCGATCGCCACGCCTTCGGCGCCCGCGATACGCAGACCATCCGCAACGAGTTCCGCATCCGCCGCGTCGCAACGCACGACCACCTCGACCCACTGGGCGGTGTCGGGTGCGGGCTGAGCTCGGGGTGTCACGAGGTACGGCGCGCTATGGAGTGAACGCGTCGCGGATGCGCGAGAAGATCGAGGGATCTTCTGGCACGTCCGGCGTCCCCAGTGATTCCGCCAGTTTCGCCAGCAGGGTCTTCTGGTCCTTCGTCAGTGTGGTTGGCGTCACCACATGCGTGCGTACCAGCAGGTCGCCGCGTCCGCTGCCGCGCAGGTAGGGCACGCCCCTGCCGCGGATCGCATGGACCTCGCCATGCTGCACGCCGGGCTTCAGTTTCAACTCGACCGTTTCGCCCTCGAGCGTCGGCACGTCGATGTCGATCCCGAGGGAGGCCTGCGCGATGTTTAGCGGCAGATCGTAGATCAGATCGTTGTCCACGCGCTTGAATTGCTCGTGCGGACGGACACGCAGTTCCACATACAGATGCCCCGGCTGGCCGCCGCGCGGACCATGGTCGCCTTCGCCCGAAATGCGGAGCTGCGAGCCATCGTCCACGCCCGCCGGCACTTTGATCGTACGGTTCACTTTCACGCGCCGCAGGCCGTTGCCCCGGCACGTCTTGCATGGATCAGTGACGATGGTGCCTTCGCCTCGGCAGCGGCCGCACGCCGCCACGTTTACGAACTGGCCGAAAACGGACTGCTGCACGCGCCGCAACTCACCCTGCCCCTTGCAGTCGGGACATTCAGGCCGCGCTGCGCCGTTCACCTGGCCGGTCGAGTTGCAGTCGGGGCAACGCTCAGTCCGCTGGTAGGAAATCTCCTGCTCTACGCCGAACGCCGCCTCCTCCAGGGTCAGCGTCATCGTCGCCCGCAGGTCGGAGCCGGGCTGTGGCCCCGCGCGCCGCGAGGCGGTGCCGCGGAAGAACGCGTCGAAGATATCGCCGAAACCACCGAACCCCTCGTGTCCTGAGAAGCCCTGCGCGCCCGCGTTGCCGATGCCCGCCGCGCCGTAGCGGTCGTACCGAGCGCGCTTCTCCGGGTCGGACAGCACCTCATAGGCAGCGTTGATCTGCTTGAACCGCGCTTCGGCGCCCTCGTCCTTGTTCCGGTCGGGGTGGTACTCCATCGCAAGTTTGCGGAACGCGCGCTTTACATCGTCCGGGGAAGCATCCCGGGCGACACCCAGAGTCGCGTAGAGGTCGTCGGTACCGGTCGTCATAGACCTACCATCCTAGAGGACGGATCGCGTGGGCGCGTATCAGGCCTGACCCGCAGGGCTCGGCCTGTCGGGCCTACTACCGATCGCCACCGGCGAGCACCCGCCGCAGCCCGGCGATCGCGTCCGTGGACACGCCCACCCCGCGCAGGTACGCCTCCGCGCCGCCGTAGCGCTCCTGTAGTCCGTCGAGGAATCCAGAAATGGCCTCTGGCGGGACACTCAGCGCATAGTCGATCTGCTCGGGTGTTGCCTGGGTGAACCAGCCCTCCCGCGCCTGCCAGTACGCCTCCGCCCGTCCACGCTCCAGGTTGGTCATCGCGTAATCCGCCTCGATCGTTGATCGCGAGACGCCGAGGATCTCCAGCGTCATCGCGCTGACCACGCCCGTACGGTCCTTGCCCGCGGAACAGTGCACGACGACGGGATACGAGGCCGGGTCGCCGAGCAGCTCGAAGGTCGCCCGAAATGCCTCGGCACCCACCTCTAGGTAGGCGAGATACCGCTCGGCGGAGATCCCCGCGACAGACACCACCTCGAATGGTTCCTGCGTCGGCATAATCGGTAGCTGGTGGGAGATGGCGCCCAACGTCGCGGCGGCGTCCGTCTCGTCACGTCGCGCCTCGTCGTCACGCCGCAGATCGAGGATCGTGGCGACGCCGAGCATGCTCGCGCGCTCGATGTCCGTCGCGCTCATCCGTGACGGAGAGCCCGCCCGGTAGAAACGCCGCCAGGTGAGTGGACGCCCGTCTGCGGAGGCATAGCCGCCTAGGTCGCGGACATTGAACCAGCACTCGAATGGCAGGTGTCGGCGCGCGAACTCCTCAATCACGGACGCCCTCCGCTTTACTGACAGACGCCCGTCGAGCGTACTCGACGGGCGTCGGATTCCCATACCGGCGGATGTGATCCGCTGGGTTACACCTCGCGGAACTCGCCCTCGATCGTGTCGCCGCCACTGGCCGCGCCCGCCGCATCGCCCGCGCCCGGGGCGTTCGCCTCGGCCTGCTTCGTGTAGATCGCGTTACCGACATCCTGCATCGCCTGCGAGAGGGCGTCCGCCCGCTCCTTGATCAGGTCGCCGTCTTCGCCGGCCAGCGCCTCACGTACAGAGGCGATGGCAGCCTCCACTTTCGCCTTCTGCTCCGCGGTCACAATCTCTGCGTTGTCGCGCAGCATCTTTTCGGCGGAGTAGGCGAGGGTGTCACCCTGGTTGCGTGCCTCGGCCGTGGCACGCTTCTTGGCGTCTTCGCCCGCGTGGACCTCGGCCTCCTTGCGCAGCCGGTCCACCTCAGCGTCCGTCAGCCCGCTCGAGGGCTGGATGGAGATGTGCTGCTGCTTCCCGGTCGCCTTGTCCGTTGCCGACACCTTCACGAGGCCATTCGCGTCGATGTCGAACGAGACTTCGATCTGTGGGACGCCGCGTGGTGCCGGCAGGATGCCGTCCAGGATGAAGCGTGCCAGCGACTTGTTGTCGGCCGCCATCGCCCGCTCGCCCTGCACGACGTGGATCTCGACGCTGGGCTGGTTGTCGCTCGCGGTTGAAAACGTCTGCGACGCCGTCGTCGGGATCGTGGTGTTCCGCTCGATCAGCGGCGTCGCCACCCCCCCGAGGGTTTCGATGCCCATCGTCAGCGGAGTGACGTCCAGCAGGAGGACATCCTTCACCTCGCCCTTGAGCACGCCCGCCTGGATCGCGGCGCCAATCGCCACGACCTCGTCCGGGTTCACACCCTGGTGCGGCTGCTTGCCGAAGAACTCCTTCACACGCTGCAACACGAGCGGCATGCGCGTCATCCCGCCGACGAGGACGACCTCGTCGACCTGCGACGCCTGCACCCCCGCGTCCTTCAGCGCCTGCTTCACCGGCTCCAGCGTCCGCTCGACCAGCGACATCACCAGCTGCTCGAACTTCGCGCGTGTCAGCGTCAACACCATGTGCTTCGGGCCCGAGGCGTCCGCTGTGATGAACGGCAGGTTGATCTCCGTCGACGCCGCCGAGGACAGCTCGATCTTCGCCTTCTCCGCCGCTTCCTTCAGACGCTGGAGCGCCATCCGGTCCTGCGAGATGTCGATGCCGGAGTCGCGCTTGAATTCCGCCGCGAGGAACTCGATCAGCGTGTTGTCGAAGTCGTCGCCGCCGAGGAAGGTGTCGCCATTCGTCGCCTTCACCTGGAACGTGCCGTCGCCGATCTCCAGGATCGAGATGTCGAACGTGCCACCGCCCAGGTCGTAGACCGCGATCAACTCCTCGGCTTTCGAGTCCAGTCCGTAGGCCAGCGAGGCCGCGGTCGGCTCGTTGATGATCCGGAGGACCTCAAGGCCGGCGATACGGCCCGCGTCACGGGTCGCCTGGCGCTGGGCGTCGTTGAAGTAAGCGGGGACGGTGATGACCGCCTCCGTTACAGGCTCGCCCAGGTAGGCCTCCGCGTCCGCCTTCAACTTCTGCAGCACCATCGCGGAGATCTCGGGCGGCGAATACTGCCGTCCGCCCATCTCCACCCCGGCGTCGCCATTGTCGCGCTTCACGACGCCGAACCCGGCGACGCGCTTCAGACGCGTGACCTCTTCGTCCTCGAATTTGCGGCCCATCAGGCGCTTCACCGAGTAGACGGTGTTCTGCGGATTCGTGACGGACTGACGCTTCGCGACCATGCCCACCAGCCGTTCGCCGTCCTTCGTGACGGCGACGACGGACGGCGTCGTGCGCCCGCCCTCCGCGTTCGGGATGACGCGAGGCTCGCCGCCCTCCATGACCGCCACGCACGAGTTCGTCGTGCCGAGGTCGATGCCGATGACCTTACCCATGTTGCTGCCTCGCTCTCCCGCGTCACCGCGTTTGCGCGTCGTGACCGCCGGAGGCCTCTGCCTCGGCGGGAGCACCCGCGCCCACAATCACCATCGCCGGCCGTACCACCCGGTCGCCAAGCGCGTACCCGCGCCGTACCAGATGCACGACCGCCCCGTCCGGGCCCGGGGCCGTACCGGCGGCCTCGTGGCGGGCCGGGTCGAACGGCTTGCCGAGCGCGTGGATCTCCGTGACCCCGCTTTGCTCCAGCACGCCGCGGAACTTTTGCATCACCAGCCGTACGCCTTCCGCCCACGGCTGTTCGGACATCTCTCCTGGTGTCGCGTCAATCGCGCGCTCGAGGTCATCGAGCACCGGGAGGAACGCCGAGACCGCGCCGGCCACCGCCGACGCGCTCCACTCCGCGCGTTCGTCGCGTGATCGGCGGAGCAAGTTCTGATAGTCAGCCACCGCCCGCGCATGCGCTCCCCGCGCGGCCTCGAGCTCCGCGTGCAGCGACTCCATGTCGGGTTCGCCCTCGGCGGCGAAAGATGCCGTAGCCTCCGGTGCGCCGGGGGACTGCTCTTCGTCCGTCATCGTCACCTTCTCCGGAGGGGTGCCGCGCCGCTGCGGCCCGCCCTCGGCCTATCCCACGCGCGGCCGTTACCGCATGTCGCGCAGGAGTTGTCCCATCAAGGAGGCGATGTAGCGCACACGCGGGATCGTCCGCTCGTACGCCATCCGCGTTGGTCCGACCACCGCAACCGTGCCGGCCGCGTCTATGTCGCCGTACCGCGCGATCACCACGCTCCAGTCCTGCATCTCGTCCGCGGCCAATTCGCTGCCGATGACGACCCGTGTCTCCCCCGGCTGTGCGTCCGCCGCGCCCTCCAGCAGGGAGCGCAAGCGATACGCCTGTAGCCGTGCCACCGCGTTCAGCATCCGGTCGGGGTCCGCGAACTCCGGCTGGCGGAGCGCGCGAGACAGTCCATCCAGATAAGTCTCTTCGGCTCCCCGATGCTCCTCGATTAACTCGGCCGTCGCCCGCACGATGCTCGCTTCGTCCGTGTCCGCGATCTCTGTGGCCAGCGCCCGGGCGCTCGCTCCGTCTATTGCTGCCATCCGTGCGTTCAGTCGGGCCGCACGGTCCTGCAATTGCGCCTGCGTCGCCGGTATTCGAAGCGGGACGAGCCGCTGCCGGAGTCGCCCGTCGTCCATCACCGCCACCAGCAGCGCGGTGTCCGGGTTCAACTCGACCAACTGCAGGTGCCGGAGCCGCCCTGCCGTCACTGCCCGAGGCCTCGTCACCACCGCCACATTCCCGACCGCACCCGCGAGGATCGTCGCTGTCAGGCTCAACCACTCGTCCAGCGCGCCAGCCACCTGGTGCAACTGGTGAGTAATGGTCCGCTGCTCGTCCGCTCCCACCGGCTCCTCCGCCATGAGCGACTGCACGTACGTGCGGTAGCCCAGGTCGGATGGGATCCGGCCAGCCGAGGTGTGCGGGTGGGTGATGTACCCCTCGTCCTCCAGCCGCGCCATCTCGTTCCGCACCGTCGCCGACGAGACATCGAGGCCCCGACGGTCGACCAGCGCCTTCGACGAGACAGGCTCAGCTGTCTGGACGTATTCCCGCACCACCAGTCCGAGGATGGTCGCGCGACGCTCGGTGAGCACCATCGCCTCCCCTGTTAGCACTCTCGGGGAGAGAGTGCTAACCCATGCTGCAAATTCTGGCAGACTCCTGCCAGCAGGTCAATCGTCGATATCACCAAACGCTCTCCTATACTCCGCTCCCGCCCGTCACCTTCCAGGCGGCGCTGAGGAGGCCACCATGCGCATTGATCCCATCACCGAACGAGAGCCGCTGGACGCCGCCGGGAAGCAGGCCTGGGACGCTGTGGCCGAGCGCCGGGGCGGGCGCGTCGGGGGGCCGTTCGGAGTCCTCATGCACAGCCCCGTCGCCGCCGAACGGGTTGCCCGCGTTGGCGACCACGTTCGTTTTGACATCGAGCTCCCATCCGCCGAACGCGAACTGGCGATCATCGCCACCGCGCGGGAGTTCGACACGGAGGTGGAATGGGGCGGCCACAGCCGCCTCGCGATCGAGGCCGGGGTGCCGGAGGCGACCGTCGATATCGTCGCGAAGCGCGGAGATATCAGTAGCCTGACAGCCCGCGAGGCCGAAATCATCACGTTCGTCCGGGAACTGGTCGGCCCAAAGCGCCGCGTTTCCGAGGCGACCTTCAAGGCACTCCACGCGCGTCTTGGCGACCAGGGTATGGTCGACCTCGCCACACTCGTCGGGTACTACGCGATGCTGGGGTGCGTGCTGAACACGTTCGAGGTGCCCTCCGGCCCTGGCGCTCGGCCGCTTCCGGCCATTACCCGCTGACGAATCACGGCGGAGCGTCGCGGTCTTCTGCCGCCTCGCCTAGTCTGCGCCTAAGCCTGCATGGGAGCGGGCCGTGGTGAGGCGGGAGAAGACCGACGATGCCCCAATCCCGCCGCCACCCTGCCCAGCAGGCGGCCCCGCCAGCCTCGGAAGCCGAGCGCGAACAGCGGGTCGCTGCGGCTGCCGATCCCCCGGCGTTCTCCGCGCTGTATGAGGCCCACGCGCCGCGGATCTACCGCTACCTCCTGCACCGCACCTCCAGCCCGGCGGAGGCGGAGGAACTGACCTCGCGCACCTTCGTCCAGGCCCTTGCCGGGCTGGACCAGTACCGCGGGCGCGGCGAGTTCGGGGCCTGGCTGATGGGGATCGCCCACCACCTGCTGCTCAACTGGTATCGCGCGAAGGGCCGTCGCTCCTCCACCGAAGGGCTCGATGCCGCCCTTGAGGTGCCGTCCGACATCCCGGGCCCGGCGGAGAGTCTTGAGCGGAACGAAGCGATCACTCGCGTTCGTGCCGCCGTCTCCGCGCTTGCCCCGGAACGTCAGAGGCTGATCGCCCTGAAATATGTCGATGGCCGCTCCAATGCGGAGGTCGCGGATATCATGGGGCGCACGGAAGGCGCGGTGAAGGCACTGCACCACCGCACACTCCGCGAACTGCAGCGGCTCCTCGACGATTCCGAGGCAGCCCCGCCGCGCGAAAGGACGACGCGATGAGGCTGGCCGCCCGCATCACCGGCGTCGGTGCCTATCTGCCCGACCGCATCCTGACCAACGCCGACTTTGAGCGGATGGTAGAGACGGACGACGCTTGGATTGTCGAGCGGACCGGCATCCGCGAGCGCCACATCGCCGCCGGTCACGAGACCACCAGCACGATGGGTGCGGAGGCCGCCCGCCGCGCCCTCGTCACGGCTGGCATCGAGGCCACCGACCTCGATCTGATCGTCACCGGCACCTGCACCCCCGATGGCCTGTTCCCCGCCGCCGCCACGCTGATCCAGCACCAGATCGGCGCGACACATGCCGGCACTTTCGATGTGAATGCCGCCTGCACCGGCTTCCTCTCCGCCTTCTCCGTCGCGACCAACTTCATCGCGGCTGGCCAGGCGGAACGCGCGCTCGTCGTTGGTGCCGAGACACTCTCCCGCATCGTGGACTGGACTGACCGCGGTACTTGCGTCCTCTTCGGCGATGGCGCGGGTGCTGTTGTCGTCGAGCGCGCACCCGAGGGTGAGCGTGGTGGTGTGGATGCGATGGTCCTGCGCGCGGACGGCGCGCAGGCTCCGCTGCTCTATTCGCAGGGCCCATGCAGCGCGGATGCGCTCTCCCACGAGGCGAAAATCATTATGGACGGCCGCAACGTCTTCCGGCACGCCGTCACCGCCATGGCGGACGCCTCATCCGAGGCCCTGCGCCGCGCTGGCCTGACGGCTGACGATCTTGCCCTCGCCGTGCCGCACCAGGCGAACTTGCGCATCATCACGGCGGTGGCTGACCGCCTCGGCATGCCGATGGAGCGCGTCTTCGTGAACGTGGATCGTACCGGGAACACTTCCAGCGCCACGATTCCGATCGCGCTTGCCGAGGCGGTTGCGGGTGGCCGGCTCGCGGCCGGAGACCGGGTGCTGCTGACGGCCTTCGGGGGCGGGCTCACCTGGGGGGCGCTCGTCCTCGAATGGGCGGGTGTGCGTGTCCCCGCTGCCGTCCGTATGCCCACCGGTGCGCTGGTGGCGAGCCCCTCGGCGTGACCTCGCTGTGACCTTGCGTCCGCCCGAGATCGTGTTCACCCGCACCGAGGGCCACCCCTCCGATATTTCTGAAGCGCCTCGCCCGCGTGTCGTCATCACCGGCGTCGGCGTCGTACACGCCCTTGGCCGTACTACGGGCGAAATCTGGGAGGCGATGGCGGAGCTGCGCAGCGCTGTCGGGCCGATCACGCGCTTCGACGCCTTACCATTCGCCACACGGATCGCCGCGGAAGTGCGCGACGACGCCGACGACCGCTTCAAGCCTGAGTACTGGGCCACCCTTGATCGCCGCTCACGCTTCGCCGTCAGCGCCGCGCTCTCCGCAGTGCAGGGCGCGGGCGTCACCTTCACCACACAGAACCGCGCGCAGGTTGCGGTGGTCGTGGCCTCCGAGCGGCCCGAGGAAGATCGCCTGCTCGACGGTGCGCGCCACTTCGTTGCTGGCGACATCGCGAGTGCGGCCGTCATGCTCGCTGCGAATGCTCGGCCGCACGCCGCCGCTGAGCGTATCGCCGCGCTCTTCGGCGTCACCGGGCCTGTGATGCAATTGGAGAACCGCGCCCCCGGTGGCCTGGCCGCCATCATCGAGGCCGCGGCGATCCTCCGGCGCGGCGACGCGCTGGTCGCGGTCGCGGGCGGCGCGGAGGCGCCCATCACGCCACTCTCCCTCGCCGCCTTCCAGGGCACCGGCTCGTTGTCCACGCGCAACGACGCCCCGCACGAGGCCTCGCGCCCCCTTGACCTCGATCGCGACGGCTTTGTGCTCGCCGAAGGTGCGGCGGTCGTCGTCCTCGAACGCCTCGAAGTCGCTGTCGCGCGCGGCGCGCGTATCCTCGCGGAGATCGAAGGTGAGGCGATGACGTTCTCCGCCGGCCGCGACGGCGTCCCCGGCTTCGATGCCGACCAGATCGCGCGCAGCATCCAGCTCGCGCTCGTCACCAGCGGCCGCATCCAGTCCGAGGTTGACCTCCTCGCGCTCCATGCTGCCGGCAACCTCGAAGGCGACCGTCTGGAGGCGCGTGCCGTACGGATGATCTTCGGCGCGTCCGCCCGCCATCACATGTACACGCCCGCGCTGAAGTCACACCTCGGCCACACCCTCGCCGCCTCTGGGCCGCTCGCCCTCGCCGTGGTGCTGGAGGCGATGCACCGCCAGCAGATCCCCGGCACGCGAAACCTCGTGCGCGAGGATCCCGAAGTGGACCTGGACGCCAACCCGAACGGCCCGCGCGCTGACACCCTCCGTGTCGCGATGGTGAACGCAACCGGTTGGGCGCACAACGCCACCCTTGCCATCTGCCACCCCGCCTCGATGCGTCCCGTCCCTGCCGCCTTCGAGGCCACGGGGGACGTGCTCACCGTCCCGGACGAAGCCGCAAGCGGGATGGCATAGCCCCCGGCGGGTGGCCCCGATAGGATCGAGGCATGGACATCACCTGGCTGGGTAACGCCGCCGTGCGCGTTCGGACTCGCACCGCGGCTGTGGTCATGGACCCCTACGACAAGTCGGCGGGCGGCACCATGGGGCGCCCGGACGCACACATCGTCACCATCAGTCACGATGACCCGCTGCGAAACGGCGTCAACGCCGTCGCCCCTGCGGACGGCTCCCCGGTCGTCCTCCGTGGCCCTGGCGAGTATGAGATCCGCGGAGTCCAGATCGAGGCGGTCGCTGGCGCGCTGAAGGAATCGCTCGACCTCTCCGGCGTGCGCAGCGTGATCTGGCATTTCGCCGCCGAGGATCTGCGCTGGGCGCACCTCGGTGGGCTGGGGACTCAACCCACGAAAGAGCAGATGGACCTGCTTTCGGATGTCGACATCGTCATCATTCCCATTGCTCTTGCGGACACCCTCGACCCGAAGGAGGCGGCCCGTGCCATCCGGCACATCCAGCCGTCGATCGTCATCCCGGTCGGCTACGATCCCGCGGAACCGGAGGCGCTCAACGTCTTCCTCACTGCGGTCGGCGGCAAACAAGAGCCGCCTGTCTCTCGCTTCACCATCAACCGTCGCGGGGGGGAGAGCGAGGAACTGCGCGTCGTCCTTTTAGAGGCGCGCGCCTAGGTACCTTCCCCGTCTGCGGAAATCAAGAGGGCGTCCCGCGGGACGCCCTCGTTGTGTGGTTCAAAGGCACAAAGATCATCTATGGCAGGTACGCGCTCGGGTTCTGATGCGCCCCGTTACGCCTGATCTCAAAGTGCAGGTGCGGCCCGGTTACCCGGCCACTCGTCCCCGAGTAGCCGACGATCTCGCCCGCCTTCACCTTCCGACCGATCTGCGTGGTGATCGAGGACAGATGCGCATACAGAGTCTCGTACCCGCCATCGTGCACGATGATCACGTGATAGCCGTACGAACAGCACGGGTTGCCGCCCGCGAACGTCACGGTACCGTCGCGGGCCGCGACGATGGCGCCTCCGTAGCCCGTGCCAATGTCGATCCCCAGCAGGTGACTCGGCCCGTACGGCGAGGTCAGTGGCCCGGAGCCCGGCCATACCCAGCCGGTGGTCGAAGCGGTCCGCACGGTGGCTGCCGCGGGTCCCGCGGCAGCCGCGGCAGCCACCGCGGCAGGCGCC
>QZJI01000033.1 GCA_003599735.1 Dehalococcoidia bacterium
AGCCACCGCGGCAGGCGCCGCGGCAGGCGCCGCGGCCGCGACCGGGGCCGGACGGGCTGCCGGGGCAAGCGGCACAATGCGGCCGCCGGGGACCAGGATCAGCGTGCCCTCACGCAACCGGTTCGGGTCGCCAGCAAGCCCGTTCGCTCGGAACTCCACGATGTCGCGCGACTTCGCGTCGTAACGCGCCGCGATTTCCGACACCGTCTCGCCATAACGGACCGAATGGATGATGCCCTCGACACTCGGGATCTGCAGCGTCATCCCCGGCGCCAGTGCGTCGATGTCGCTGATGATGTCGACGTTGTTCCAGGAGATGTACTTCGTCGCGATGCCGAACCGCGCGGCGATGCCCGTGACGGTGTCGCCGTTCTGTACCTTGTGCTCGAAGAAAATCGGCGTGCGGTCTGTCTGCTGGGCCTGTCCGCCCGCACCTTGGCCGCTTTGCTGTTGTTGCAAGAGCGCTTGGCGTGCCGCATCTGTCGAGTTCTGGGCGGAGAGGACGGCATCTCCGGTGACCTGTGGCGCGACGATCGTCAACGGGACGGCGCGCGCGGCGAGCTCAGAACCAGCTCCGGCACCCGAGGCGGCGGGCAGTCCGGGGAGCGAGATGCGGTTGGCGGCGAACAGCGGCTGGGTCGCCGTGCCAGCGACGCGGACTGGGAAAAGCCCGGCGAAGACCAGGACGCCGAGGAGCGCGGCGAAGGCACCGGCCGGTGCGAGAGAGAGACGGCGTTGACGTTGAGGTTGCGCATGTAGGCGCGCACGGAGCAATGTTCGGCTACGACGCGGGCGCGTGGGTGGAGCAATGGTGCCGCGCAAGAGAGACCCCCACTGGGCCGAGGCACGCCCCGGCTGGCTCCCGTTCGTACCGCCTCCGACAGGCGGCGCCCAGGCCGGCAAAACCCGGCTCCCCGCGCGACTGGACGTTTGTGCCTCACGGAACAAACTATGGCACGGCCGGATCGTACCACGGTGTGGCGGTGAGACGGCGAGAGTTAGCAGAAATATAGACACATACCCCGGTAGGGTATAGAGCCGTCGTGAATCTAGCCAACTACGGAAGTGGGATGTTGACGCCCCTGAACGCCTCGATCTGGGCTGGCGTCACCGGTGTCTGCTGTTTGGGGGTGCCCGGAACGGAGCCCCACCCGCAGCCGTCTGAAACAGGATCCTGTTCCACCTGAGTGGGAGTTTCCAGGGCGCGGCCCGGTCCGTGGTAGTGGAAATCCGTGCAACGGTCGGGTGCGGCGACGCGGAACTGCTTCGTCGGGTAGTGCTTCCCGCCTCGCGTAATCGTCTCCACCGTTGCCCCCGTCTGGCCCGGCGTGGGCGTGACTGCGACGCCCGGTGTCGCCGTCCTCGTCGGCGTGGGAGTCGGTGTTGGTGCGCACGGGCACTTCAGCCCGGCGGCCTGCGCCAGGTCATCGATGTGTTTCTGTGGCACCACCATGTCCCCCCACGCGACCTCGGTCACGCAGTTCGCTACGCCGCACTTCACGTCGCCCGCACGGTACTCGTCATCGAGGCCGATCAAGTGGGCGGACTCGTGGACAGCCACCTGGTCAATGTCTTCGCTGTCCCACTCGGCGTTTACAGCGTCGATCCCGGTGCCTTTGTCTGTGGTCTTCCATCCGTTCGGTTTCCCGTCGCCGTTGCGGTGGTCGCCTTCGGGCAGATTGACGAACGACGTGTGACTCGTCCCCGGCCGGATCCGCTTCACCTCAATGCAGTGGATGCCTCGCGGGCAATCACCCTGGGCGGCGACGAGCTGACTGGTAGCGAGGACTCTCAGTGGGCAGTTGCCCACCTTCATGTCCTTGCCGTTCCAGAAGTCGTTGATCGCCTTGGTCCACCGCTCGACCTGCGCCTGGTTGGAGCCTGCCCCCCAGAACGCCATCCGCAGGTTGATAGTGAATGTGCAGGAGTCGGCGTCGTAAGTGATGTACGTCCCGCCGCGCTCTTCCGAGGGCGTGCAGGCGCCGATCAGGAACGCCGCCAGCAGGGTGAGGAGCGCGAACTGGAAGCGGCGCGTCACCGACATCAGCCCCGGCACGCGGCCCATCTTACTTCACCCCGAAGATGCGCTTGCCCGCATCCCACTGCAGCCGCTCGCCAGTGGCCTTCCACCAGTCGCGCCACTGCTGTTGTGAGGCGGCGCGTTTTGCCTCGTCCGCCAGTGGGTCGTATCCGAATGACTGCCCGGTGTACGCGTTAAGGGCGCGGTAAGCAAAGGCGTTGAGCAATTCGGGTGGCACGCTCAAGTATCCGCGCTGCTGCACGATGAGCGCCTCGATGAGCACGGGGATGCCGCGTTTGTCGCCCAATGCCACCAGACTCCCGGCGGCGTACGTCCGAAGCGAAACGTTCGGATCCGTCAGCCGGCTGGCGAGGGCCTTTGTGGCTGCCTCGATATCACCCGGTTTCGCCGCGTCGGCCGTCGCGATTCGCCCGAGCGCCACGATCGCGGTGTACCGCTCGCCCTCGTTCGGGCTGTCGACGAGCGGGACGAGGGCGGGCACCGCTTCGGAGCCGAGGTCGACGATCTGCTCAATGCGCGCCAGGGCCGGCGCGTCGTCTTTCACGCCCGCGGCGATTGAGGGGATATCAGCCGGTTTGATCTTGGCGGGCGTCTTCGGCTTCCCCTCGCACCCGACGGCCATGGCGCCCGCGGTGAGGAGCAGGATGATGGCCAAGAACGAGCGGCGGGAGCGAGACACGCGCGCAGTATTAAGGGCGCGGCGCGGTTTTCGCAAACGGCGGGAGCGATCCCCCGCCTACATCCCTTTGAGCGTCGCCAGGAACTCCACGTTGTCCACGGTGCGGCTGAGGCGCTCGATGATCCGTTCGGCGGCGTCGCCGGAGTCCTCCTCGAGCATCGAAGCCATGCGCCGGAGCAGCCACACCTGCTTCAGCTCGTCCTCGCCGAAGAGCAGATCCTCGCGGCGGGTCGACGAAGCGAGGACGTCGATTGCTGGGAAGATGCGCTTCTCTGCGAGACGCCGGGAGAGCCGCAGCTCCATGTTTCCGGTGCCCTTGAACTCCTCGAAGATGACGTCGTCCATCCGCGAGCCGGTCTCCACCAGACAGGTCGCGATGATCGTCAGGCTGCCGCCCTCTTCGGTGTTGCGGGCCGCGCCGAAGAACCGCTTCGGCGGGTACAGCGCAATCGGGTCCATACCGCCGGAGAGCGTCCGGCCGGAGGTCGGCATCGCTGTGTTATACGCGCGCGCCAGGCGGGTAATCGAGTCCATCAGGATCACGACGTCCACGCCGCCCTCGACCAGGCGCTTGGCGCGTTCCAGCGCCGCCTCGGTCACCCGGGTGTGGTCCTCGACCGGCTCGTCGAACGTGGAGGCGATGACCTCCCCGCGTACGGAGCGACGCATGTCGGTTACTTCTTCAGGACGTTCACCGATTAACAGCACCATCAGGTGTGCCTCCGGGTGGTTCGCCGTGATGCCGTGGGCGATCGACTTCAGCAGCATCGTCTTGCCGGCCTTCGGCGGTGAGACGATGAGGCCCCGCTGGCCTTTGCCGACCGGGGAGAAGAGGTCCACTGTCCGCTGGGAGACCTCGTGCTGCACGGTTTCGAGGCGGAACTTCCGGTTCGGGAAGATCGGTGTCAGCGCGTCGAAGTCGGGGCGGCGCTTCGCCTCTTCTGGGTCCATACCGTTGACGGCGTCCACGCGGAGAAGGCCGTAGTACTTCTCGGAGGTCTTCGGCTGGCGCACTTGGCCGGTGACATAGTCGCCGGAGCGGAGGCCGAAGCGGCGGATCTGGGACTGCGAGACGTAGACATCGTTCGGGCCGGGGAGTAGCCGCTCGCCGCGGAGGAAGCCGAAGCCGTCGTCCACGACGTTCAGGATGCCGCCGGAGAAGATCGTCCCGTTCCGTTCGGCCTGTGCTTCTAGGATGCGGAAGATCAACTCCTGCTTGAGCATCCCCCCCGCGCCCTCGATGCCGAATTCCTCCTCGGCCATCTCGATGAGGTCTTCGCGAGGCTGAGTCTCGAGTTCGGCGATGTGGAGGACGGGGACCGTGGGGTCGATGTCGGGCAGCTGTTCGAGGGAGGGGTCACCCTGCGGCGGACGGCCGTTGCCGTTGCGCGTGCCCCCGGGACGGCGACCACCGCCACCGCCTCCGGGCCTGCGTCGAGTTCGGTTCGGGACATCCGAAGACGCGAGATCGCGTCCGCGCGGGGATGTGGTCATGGAACCACCTGAGTCTGTTCGGGTCTGGGTGGATACAACCTGCTCGACAGCAGGCGCCCGGCGCGCAGGGGAGGCACGAGGGGCTTCAAAGGGAGCGGTCACGAGCGTGACGGCTTTCTGACTGTAGACGCAAATCCAGCTCGAGGGCAAGTGCCATTTGACAGGCAGTCTCCTCTGCCCCTCTGAGGGCATTCCAGGGCGTTTAGACCGGCGCGTATTTCTTCGCGTCTGCCAGGAAGATCTCGATCCCCTTATCCGTCAACGGATGGTTCACCATCTGGAACAGCACCGCCGGCGGGATCGTCGCGATGTGGGAGCCCGCCAGGGCAGCCTCGGTCACGTCGCGCGGGCCGCGGATCGAGGCGGCGAGCACCTCGCAGTCGAGTTGGTAGGTGTCAAACACCTGCACAATTTCCCGGATCACGTCCATACCGTCATGCCCGGCGTCGTTCAGCCGGCCGACGAACGGCGAGACGAACGCGGCCCCCGCCTTCGCCGCGAGGAGCGCCTGGTTCGCCGAGAAGATCAACGTCGTGTTGACCCGGATGCCCTCGGCGCTCACGCGCTTGATCGCCGCCAGCCCCACCTCGGTCATCGGGATTTTCACCGCGATGTTCGGGTGCCATGCGGCGACGCGACGCGCTTCGGAGACGAGCGCCTCCAGCTCCGTCGAGATGCACTCGGCGGAGATCGGGCCGTCTACGACCGAACAGATTTCAAGGACCCGCGCCTTGTAGTCGACGCCCTCGCGCGCGACGAGCGTCGGGTTCGTCGTCACGCCGTCCACGACGCCCATTGCCGCGCCGCGGCGGATGTCATCGATGTTGGCGGTGTCAAGGAAGATCTTCATGTGCGGCCTCGGAATCGTGTGCCTGTCGCGGGCGGTGCTGGAATACGGCTAGAACGGCTTGAAGACAGGGAGCCAGACCATCAGCGGAATGGTGGCGACGATCAGCGTACCGAAGACGAGCGGGACTTTGTCCTCCAACGCATCGTGCAATTCTGGTGTCTCGGAACCGTGCTTCCGCGCCGCCAGGGCGAGATAGCGCACGCGCCGCAGGCCGATCCCCATCAGCGGGACGAAGATGAAGATATCGAGCATCGTCAGCACCTGGAGCGCGACCAGCCAGCCCGTGGTGATCACGTTCCAGCCCGCCACGGTCGCCCAGAAATAGCCCGAGAAGAACGTCGCGATGAGCCCCGGCAGCAGCACCAGCGTCTCGCCGCGCTGCGCCTCGTTCAGCAGGAACGATTTCTCCTCGGTGGTCGGCGCCATCCAGGCCTTCCAGATCGGCACCACGGTGGCGCCCACCCCGCCCATCATGAGGAAGAGTGAGGCCAGGTGGAGGAACCGCCAGAACGTCACGCGACGCCGGACGCCGAGGCGGTCGAGGTGCGCGCCTGCTGATGCCTTACCGCCGCGCCGACGAAGTCGCGGAACAACGGGTTCGGCTGGTTCGGGCGGCTGGTGAATTCCGGATGGAACTGCGCCCCCACCATGAACGGATGGTCGCGTAGTTCGCAGATCTCCACCAGCCCGCTTTCAGCATCGCGTCCCGCCACGATAAGGCCCGCCTGCTCGAGCTGTGGTAACAGCGCGTTGTTCACCTCGTACCGGTGGCGGTGACGCTCGCGCGCCAGCTCCGTGCCGTAGGCGGCGGCCGCCTTTGTCCCCGGTACCAGCCGGCAGTCATACCCGCCGAGGCGCATCGTGCCGCCCATCTCGTGGACCTCCTGCTGCTCGGAGAGCAGCGAGATCACCGGGAACGGGGCGCGCGGGTCGGCCTCGGTCGTGTTCGCGCCGGGCATCCCCGCCACGTTGCGCGCGAACTCGACCACGAGCATCTGCAAACCCAGACAGTCGCCGAGGTACGGGATCTTCTGTTCGCGCGCGTAGCGCACGGCCTGGATCTTCCCCTCCATCCCACGGTCGCCGAAACCGGGGCAAAGCAGGATCCCGTCCACGTCGCCGATCACCTGCGTCGGGTCGCCACTTTCGAGTTCCTCGGAATGCACCCAGTGGATGTCGAGCGCCGCGTGGTGGTGGACGCCCGCGTGGACGAGGGCTTCCTTGATCGAGAGGTAGGCGTCGTGCAGCTCGACGTACTTCCCGACGATCGCGATGCTGACCGTCCGCTCCGGACGGTGCAACCGTTCGACGAACTGCGCCCACTCCTCGAGGTTGGGCCGCGCCGTGCCGAGGTCGAGCGCCTTCGTCACGAGGTCGCCGAGGCCCGTCGCTTCGAGGATCAGCGGCACCTCGTAAATCGACTCGGCCGTCTGGAGTGCGATCACCGCTTCCTTCTGCACGTTGCAGAACAGCGCCATCTTCTCGCGCAGGCTCTCCGGGACGGGGTGGTCGGAGCGCGCCACGATCACGTCCGGCTGGATGCCGAAGGAGCGCAGTTCGCGCACGGAGTGCTGCGTGGGCTTCGTCTTGAGCTCGTGCGTCGAACCGATGTGCGGCAGCAGCGTCACATGGATCGAAAGCGTTTCGTCCTTGGGTGAGGCGTACCGCATCTGGCTGATCGCCTCGAGGAACACCTGGCCCTCGATGTCGCCCACGGTGCCGCCGACCTCGACGATCACCACGTCCGCCCGCGGGCTGGTGGCGGCGAGGCGCATCCGGCGCTTGATCTCGTTCGTGACGTGCGGGATCGCCTGGATCGTGCCGCCGAGGTAGTCCCCGCGCCGCTCCTTGCGGATCACCTCTTCGTAGATCTGTCCCGACGACGACGAGTTCACCTTCGACAGGTCGGCGTCCAGGAACCGCTCGTAGTGGCCGAGGTCGAGGTCGGTCTCAGCGCCGTCGTCGGTCACGAAGACCTCGCCGTGCTGGTACGGCGACATCGTCCCCGGGTCGACGTTGATGTAGGGGTCGAGTTTCAGGATGGAGACGGAGAGCCCGCGCGCCTTCAGGATCCGGCCGAGTGAGGCGGACACGATCCCCTTCCCTACGGAAGAGACCACACCGCCCGTGACGAAGATGTACTTGGCCATACCTTCGGGCTGCCGATCGTCGGGGGAGACGTTCGCGGATTCCTTACTCTACCCGCCCCCGCCGAGGGGTGTCGAACCGGTGCCTAAATCGTCTGCGAGTAGCGATTTGGGAAGACTGGCGACGCGCGCCTGCCTTTGTATGCACTGAGGTTCAGCGCCGCGTGCCGCCCTTCGACACGTTCTGAGACTGGCCGGCGACACCGAGGTGCTGTTGGTGTCGGTGTGCATCACCTCGCCCCTCGAAGGGGCGGGCCTGAGGCGTTGCGAACGCCACGAGTACGAGGTCGAAACGAAGCAGCCCGCCGTGAGGCGGGCTCCTCGTACACGAGGTAGTTGCGGTCGGGCTGGCGCTAGGGCCGGAACTCGATCAGCTGCAGGTAGTTGCCGTCCGGGTCGGGGAACGTCGAGATGATCCCGCCCCAGTACTCCTTGCCCTGGTCCCGGATGAACTTCACGCCCTTCGCTTCGAGCGCCGCCTGCTCCTTCGCGATGTCGGTGACGAACATGTTGATCAGGACGCGCTGCGGTTCCTTCGCGGCCCCCTTCGTCTCGCTATGCCCGTCGATGAGGATTTGCGCCTCCGGGCCGACGAGGAACGCGTCGCCTCGATCGTTGAGGGGGAGGCCGACGACGTCGCGGTAGAACGCGACGAGTCGTTCCGGGTCCTCGCTGGTGATGTTGATGTTGAATGAAGAGACGTCCATCACATGGCTCCTTCGTTGATGTGCGGGCAACGAGGGTAGCGCGCGACCGACCGCGCGACGTGTCTCGGATGGCACCCATCCCCCGATGGATCGGGGCCGCCGACATCCTCGGGGCGGTTCTTGGATCTTGGATTTAACGAGATTTGTCTTTGACCAGCGATCTACCATTTGCCAGCGAGGGTCATCGTTAAGGAAGCACGGAGAGAGCGATGGAGTGCAGCGTCCAGCCTGCGAAGGTTGACCGCGACCAACTGCGCGCGGCGATCAAGGACAAGTACACCGTGGTGGCGGAAACCCCGGAGGAGGGGTTCCATTTCCACACCGGCCGTCCGCTGGCCGAGATGCTTCGGTACGACATGGCGGAAGTGGACGCATTGCCTTCGGCGACCGTGGACTCGTTCGCCGGGACGGGCAATCCGTTTTCGGTGGGGCGACTTCAGCCGGGCGAGGTAGTCCTCGACATCGGGTCAGGCGCCGGTTTCGACTCGCTGCTCGCCGCACGACAGGTGGGGCCCGCGGGCCGCGTGATCTCGGTCGACATGACCGTGGCAATGCTGGAGCGAACGCGTGAGGGCGCTCGTGCGCTCGGCCTTCGCAATGTCGACGCACGCCTGGGCTACGCAGAGGCGCTCCCGGTGGATGATGCCTCGGTCGATGTCGTGATCAGCAACGGCGTGATCAATCTCACACCGGACAAGCTCGCCGTGATGGAGGAAGTCCGGCGTGTGCTGAAGCCGGGCGGGCGCGTTCAGATCGCGGATATCGTGGTGCATCTGGAGGTGCCTCAGGACGCGCGCGACGACATCGAACTCTGGTCCGGCTGAATCGCCGGAGCACTGCACGAAGCAGAATGGCGCGAGGTCCTCGCGTTTACGGGATTCACGGATATCGTTTGGGGAGAGGAGATCGACGTCTTCTCGGGCTCAAAGCATGAATCGGACGCCGCTGAGTTCGAGACACGCGGCGTCACCTTTACCGCGCGCCTGCGGTGACGGAGGCCGGCTGACGGGTGTCGGGAGTTCGAGTCTCGTCCCCCGCTTCAACCTCGACTAAATGAAGAAGCCCGCCACAAGGCGGGCTTCTTCTTGACCACAGCATCACGCGCTAGACCGAAAGCGCGTCCGCCACGTCCTTCAGGCCGAGCGACTCAAGCTTCGCGCGGCTCGGCATGCTCGTCCGCGTGTCCCAGCCCGCCTCCCCGAACCAGTCGTTCTTCATCGTTTCCAGGTCGATCGTGACGCCCTCGTGCGGGCCAGCGGCCTGGGGCGGGTCGCCGAGGATCCGGCCGGGGACGGCACGCCCGGCGGGGTTGTTGCCGTGCTTCACCGCGAACGCCATCCGCAGGTTGGCGATCCGCTCGCCGGCGCGGTCGAGTTCTTCCTGTGTCGTGTCCCAGCCAGTGACGAGGTTGATCCACTCGGGGATCCGGTCGGTCGGGGACATCGTGTAGATGAAGTAGCACATGCCCGCGCTGTTCATGACGTGCGCCTGCTCGTGCGCCGCCTTCAACTGCGGACCGCGCTCCGCGGTCGCGCGCCGGTCCTTCGGGCCCTGCTTCATCGTCGGCGACTTGCTCGTCTTCCCCGGCGACCAGAGCGTGTGCCGCGCCGGCGTGGGGTCGAGGGCGTACGAGGCCGCGAAGCCGACGTCGAGCTTCGGGTCGTGCATCGGCGGCTCTTCGCCGTCGATCGAAGTCACGTAGTCGCCCGCGTCCCGCCCGATCTTCTGCGCCGCCACCCGCGTCCCGTCCGCGAGCAACTCGCCGAGGTGCCCCTCATGTTTGCCGATCGCGTGGACCGCCTGCAGGACGGCGGAGGCGTTCGCCCACGTGAGGTCGATGCCGTCCGTGTCCTCCTTGGTGAGGAGGCCGTTCGTGTAGCACTCAATGGCGAAGGAGATCGTGGCGCCTGTCGAGATCGTGTCTAGGCCGTACTGGTTACACCAGTGGTTGATCGCGATCATCGCGTCGGTGTTGTTGACGCCGTTCATCACGCCGAACGCACCCATCGTCTCGTACTCAGGCCGGTGGGTGTGCTTCGGGAACGCGAACTCGCCGCGGTCGACGCCGTCGATCGACTCCGCACCGCAGGCAACCGGGCAGTGCCAGCAGGCGTATTTCTTCTCCATGCTGGCGTTGAGGGTGGGCCCGTTCATGTTCGCCATCGACATATGGTCGACGAGGTCGACCACGCCGACGCCGCCCCAGTTGAGGACGGGCGCGTCGCCGTTGATCGCGGAGTTTGCCGTGATCCCCGTGGTGCCGAACGTCGTGAAGAAGGTCTTCGAGGCCTGGTTGAACCCCTGAAGGCTCGACTTCACCGTCTGCAGTACGTCCTTTGTCTGCGCCATGATCTTCAGCTCAGGCTTGACCACGACGGCCTTCAATTTCTTCGACCCCATCACCGCACCGACGCCGGAGCGCGCCGCGAGGCGTCCCCGCTCGTTCGCGATGCCGGACATGATCGACAGGTGCTCGCCCGCCGGGCCGATGAGGGCGACCGAGATCTTTTTCCCCAGTTCCTCCTTCATCCGGTCCTCGGTGTCGATGGCGAGGCCACCCCAGTAGGCGGACGCGTCGCGCACCTCGACGGTGTGGTCGTCGATGTAGATGTACGAGGGGTTCGCTGCCTGCCCGTAGACGAGGAGGGCGTCGTAGCCGGTGAACTTCAGGCTGGGGCCGAAGTCGCCGCCGCAGTTGGCATCGCCCCAGCCGCCGTTTTTCGGCGACTTGCAGACGACCTGGAACCGCTGGCCGAACAGGGGCGTGCCGGTGAGCAGTCCCGGCATGAAGCCGAGGACGTTCTCTGGGCCCAGCGGCTCCGCGCCGGCGGGGATGCGGTCGAACAGCAGCCGGGCACCCAGCCCGTCCCCGCCGAGGTGCTCCCGGTACATCGACTCCGGCAGTTCCTCGACCCAGTGCTGGCCGGTGGTCAGGTTGACGTTCAGGATGCGACCATTGAAGGCGCGCTCAGACATACTCTGACCTCCCCACGAGCCGCGCTCCCCGGCGGGGCAGGCGCGGAACGCCCTTTATAGCGCCTGTCGCGTACGGTTTGTAGGTATCCGCCCCTGACGGCGTAGACGAGAACGGACGTAATTGTGGCCAACAATTGGACGGTCGACACGCTGCCGAATGGTCTCCGTGTCGTCGTGACCCCCATCCCCACAGCCCAGAGCGCCGCCGTCTCCCTTTGGGTGGGCGTGGGTTCCCGGGACGAAACGCCCAAGACGAACGGCCTCTCCCACTACATCGAACACATGCTGTTCAAGGGCACCGAGCGCCGCCCGACGGCCGCGATGATCTCCGAGGCCATCGAGGGCGCGGGCGGTGGCCTGAACGCCTTCACCACCAAAGAAGTCACCTGCTACTGGAACAACGTCCCGTACGAGCACGTCGACACCGGCCTCGATGTCCTCGCCGACATGGTCCAGCACTCCCTGATGGATCCCGCCGAGGTGGAGCGCGAGCGCACCGTCGTCCAGCAGGAGCTGCGCCGCGGGAAAGACTCCCCGGGCAACTGGGTGAATGAGCTGATCTCGGACGCCACCTACGGCGACCAGCCGATCGGCTGGCCGATCGGCGGCACGCTAGACACCGTTGGGGCGATGCAGCGTGATGACTTCTTCGCGCACATGGCGACCTACTATCACCCGCGGAACGCCGTGCTCTCCGTCGCCGGCAACGTCGATGTCGCGCGTGTCATCGATTTGGCCACACGACAATTTGGCGACTGGGCGCCGGGCCAGCCGGTGGCGCGCCACCCTGCGAAGGCGGGGCGCCCGGCTGAGTACATCCGCCTTGACGAGCGCGAGATTGAGCAGAGCAACCTGATGCTCGCGGTCCTCGGTATGGGCAGAAGTGACCCGGACAAATACACGCTCGACATCATGAACACCGCGCTTGGCCGGGGTATGTCCAGCCGCCTCTTCACCGAGGTGCGCGAGCGTCGAGGCCTCGCCTACTCCGTCGGGTCTGGTTCCTCGCGCTACCGCGACATCGGCTCGGTCTCCGTGAGCGCCGGCGTCACGCGTGAGCATCAGGAAGAGGCGCTTCAGGTCATCGTCGCGGAACTCAACCGCCTCGTGACGGAGCTGATGGGTGACGAGGAGCTCAAGCGCACCAAGGACTACGCCGCCGGCTCGTTCCGCCTCGGACTCGAAACGCCGATGTCGTTCGCGCAACGCTTCGGCGGCCAGCTGCTGCAGGACGGCGAGATCGAACCCCCCGACGTGACCGTCGCCCGCCTCCGCGCC
>QZJI01000006.1 GCA_003599735.1 Dehalococcoidia bacterium
CGGGAGAGGGCGCGGACGGCGAACCAGAGGCCGAAGGCGGCGATGGTGAGGGCGAGCATGAGGATGATGCCCATGACGCCATAGACGATGACGACGACGTCACGGAGTTCGGCCAGGCTCATGCGATGTACCCCCGGGGGCATCGTAGCCGGGTGAGGGGGAGCGGGGCCAGCGAGAGGGTGGTTACCCTCCCGCCCCCTCAATCGTGGCCCCGCCCAGCACCTCCGTCCCGCGGTAGAGGACAACGGCCTGGCCGGGGGCGACGGCGCGCGCGGGAGCGTCGAGGGTCAGTGTGATGTGGTCGGGTGTGACGGCCTCGACGCGGGCGGGGAGGTCGGCGGCGTGGTAGCGGATGCGTGCGGTGACGGCGTCGCCGGGCTGAGGCGGGGCGGCGGTCCAGTGGGGTGCGCTCGCCTCGATCCGTGAGGCGAGGAGGTCGCGCTCGTCGCCGACGGTGATGACGTTGCGGCCGGCGTCGATGGCGGTGACGAACTGGCGGGCCGGGGCGCCGTCCGCGCCGGGCGTCGTCGTGACGGGGACGCCTCGACGCTGGCCGACGGTGTAGAGCGGGATGCCGAGGTGGGTGCCGGCGCGGGTGCCGTCGGGCCGCTCGATGTCGCCGGGCGTGCCGGTCACGCCGCGGACGGCGAGGAATTCGCGATAGTCGCCGCCGGGGACGAAGCAGATGTCGACGCTGTCCGGCTTCTCGGCGAGCGGCAGGCCGAAACGCCTCGCGTGCGCGCGGGTCTCCGCCTTCGTCAGGCCGCCGAGCGGGAAGAGCGTGCGGCGGAGGGCGTCCTGGTCGAGGGTGTAGAGGACGTAGGACTGGTCCTTCTCGTCGTCGACGGCGCGGTGGAGTCGGACGAGATCGCCGTCACGCTCGACCCGGGCGTAGTGGCCGGTGGCGAGGTAGTCGACGCCCATCGCGAGCGCGCGGTTGAGCAGGGTGTCGAACTTCACGTACTGGTTGCAGTTGAGGCAGGGGTTGGGCGTGCGGCCGTTGCGGTACGCGTCCACGAATGGCTCGACGACATCGCGCTCGAACTCGCGCTCCATGTTGAGGACGTAGTGGGGGATGCCGATCGCCTGCGCGGCGGCGCGGGCGTCGCCGACGTCCTCGATGCCGCAGCAGGTGCGGCCGGAACGGAGGGCGGTGTCGTCGGCCTCGGTGTAGAGGCGGAGGGTGACGCCGACGACGTCGTGGCCCTGCTCATGGAGCAGGGCGGCGGCGACGGCGGAGTCGACTCCGCCGGACATGGCGACGAGGACGCGTGCGGTCATATTTCCAGTGTACGGGGGAGGGTTCCCCCATTCTCCCCCGGTACTCCTCGCCCATCGAGGGCGAGGGGGAGTCAGGCAGGAGAGTGTTACCCCCATCGAGAGTCATATCGAGAGTCAAGGGAGCTCAAAAGGAAGCAGAGGCGGGCGGGTATACTCGATATCTGGTCGCCAGCAGGCGGCCGTCGCCGGAGGTGCCGCCTGGAGTCTCGTATCCCCTCGACCGATCAGGCTGACGCGCCCGACGACGCCCGCGCCCAACTTCGTACCGAGCCACGCCCCGTCGACCTGGAACGGTCGTTGGCGCGCGCGCGAATGCTGGTGGACGTCCTCGTCGACCGGCAGGCCGAGGACGTCGTGCTGCTCGACCTGTCGAGCCTCGCCGCGTTCGCCGACTACTTCGTGATCGCGACGGTGGACAACATCCGGCAGGGCCGCGCCGTCGTGGATGCCGTGGACGCGGCGGTCTCGGCGGACGGTGGCGATGCGAAGGCCGAGGGTTCCGGCGAGGATGGCTGGATCCTGATCGACTGCGGCGCCGGCGTGATCGTGCACCTCTTCTCGCTGGAGGCGCGCGCGTACTACAACCTCGAGGGGTTGTGGAGCCGCGCGCAGGAGGTAGTGCGGATCCAGTAGAGGGTTCCCGAGATTTAACTCAACGATGGTTGACCTATTCTCGGCAGGCCGCGATGCTGGCTGGCATGGCCTCGATCCGCGGCCCTCGGTCGGTGGAAGCACGCGCGGCGGTGCATGCAGTGCTGGCGGATCCACATCGGCTGGCGATTTGCGACCGGCTGGCGCTCTCTGACCTGACGCCTTCGGAACTCGGGGAGCATCTCGGCATCCGCTCCAATCTGCTCGCGCATCATCTGGCCACTCTGGCGTCGGCTGGCGTGACCGCGACGACGGTCTCATCGGGCGATGGACGTCGGCGGTACGTCCATCTACGGCGCGATGTGCTGGACGGACTGATGCCAGTGCAGCAGGTGGCCCCCTCCTCGGTCCTCTTCGTCTGCAAGCACAATTCCGCGCGGTCGCAGTTGGCGCTGGCGCTGTGGCGGTCGCGGTCGTCGATCCCGGCGGAGTCCGCTGGGATTCAACCGGCAGCATCGGTACATCCAGGTGCGGTCCGGGTCGCGGCGCGCCACGGGCTTGACCTGTCGGACGCGAGACCGCGATCCATCCAGGCGATCAATGCTGCTCCCGCCCTTGTCGTGACGGTCTGCGACGAGGCGAACGAGGTGATCGAGGTCACCAGGACGCGACTCCACTGGTCGATCGCCGACCCAGTCGCCAGTGGCCGGACTCGGGCTTTTGAAGACGCATTCGAGGCGCTGTCGGAGCGGGTGGCGCAGCTCTGCGCCGCCGTGGCATGAGGAGGATCCTGTGACGGAGTCAGCATCAGGCCACCCGCTGCTAGACGAGCGCCGCCGTCAACGGGAGCGCGTCGTGGACCTCCTCGCTGGTGAATTTCGCGGCACAGTCAACCGAGAGACGGTCGAGCGGTTGTTCGGAGATTCGCTCAAACTCCTCGGCAGGGCACGCGTGACGGACTTCACCATCGTCCTTGCGGAGCGGCTCACGCGCGACCGACTCAGTGCGCTCGTCCGGCTCCAGGACCGAGGGGCGCATCTGATCCCAAGTGTCCTCTTCCTCTGTGTGCATAACGCGGGGCGCTCACAGATGGCGGCGGGGTGGCTCCGGCTGCTGGCAGACGAGCGTGCCCTCGCCTATTCCGGTGGCTCCGAGCCTGCCGACGAGATCAACCCGACCGCGGTGGCAGCGATGCGGGAGATCGGGATCGATATCACGCGAGAGTTCCCCAAGCCATGGACTGACGAGATCGTGCGCGCCGCCGACGTGGTCGTCACCATGGGGTGCGGTGATGCGTGCCCGGTGTTCCCTGGCGTGCGCTACGTCGATTGGCAGCTCGATGACCCCGCCGGCCAGCCGATCGAGGTTGTCCGCCGTATTCGCGACGAGATCGGGATGCGCGTCCGAGCGCTGTTGTCAGAACTCGGTGTCACCGTCGATAGTTACAGCTCGTAATGCCTCGACTCGGGGATGCACTCGTGGCCGAGGTGTGCGGGACGTTCCTGCTCGTGCTGTTTGGCACGGGCGTCGTCGCGACAGCGGTACTGACGGGGGCGCAGGTCGGGCTGTGGCAGGTCGCCGCGGTGTGGGGCTTCGGCGTCACGATCGCGATCGCAGCGACGGCCAGCGTCTCGGGCGCGCACCTCAATCCCGCGGTGACGCTGGCGATGGCGACCTTCCGATCTGGTACGTTTCCTCCGGCGCGTGCGCTGCCGTACATCGGCGCGCAGCTGCTGGGCGCGGTGCTCGCGGGGTGCGTCGTGTTCGCGGTGTTCTCGCCGTTCCTCGACCGGTTCGAGCGCGCGCATCAGATCGTGCGCGGCGAGGCGGGGAGCGAAGCGTCCGCGATGGTGTTTGGTGAATATTTCCCGAACCCGGCGGTGTTTCCGGAGTCGACGCGCGAGGACGGCGCGGACCGCGACCTCGTGTCGCCGCTACGCGCGGCCGGCGTCGAGGCGTTCGGGACGGCGGTGCTGGTGTTCGTGATCTTCGCGCTGACGGATCGATGTCGGGTGCCGGTCGCGGGGTCGATGGCGTCACTGCTGATCGGCTTCACGGTAGCGGTGCTGATCTCGCTGTTCGCGCCGGTGACCCAGGCCGGATGGAACCCGGCACGTGACTTCGGGCCTCGACTGGTGGCCTTCGCCGCCGGCTGGGGCGAGGTCGCGATCCCCGGGCCGCATAACGGGTTCTGGGTGTACATCCTCGGGCCGCTGGCCGGCGGCCTCGCGGGTGGGGCGGTGTACGACGTGACGCTCGGACGGACCGGTACCGTTGAGGGGTAGCCCTCGGGAGCTGGCACGCGAGATGCGCTGCCGACAACGTCCGCCTGATCGCCGCGCTCGCCGTCCGCACGAAGAGGAGCAGGGTAGCCGCGACCGACATTTACTGCGGCTTTGCCGTGATCGATGGCCTTTTCGGCGCGCGCCGAAGCAGTGTCTTGAGCCGAACCAGAAGAAGTCGACCACAACCGGAACGAGTTCACTGCGCTCGACCTCGGGATGATCGTGCCACCATCGGGCGAGACCGTGCAGGCCCCCGCCCCACAACTGTCCGACGAGTTCCGCCTCCCTTCCGAGCCCCTGCGTGATCCGATCGAGTGTCTGTACTGTACCGATAGGGATGTAGGTATCATCCGGCGAAGGAGCACGACATGCGTGTCCTGGTAGCAGGCGCAACCGGCGCGATCGGACGCCCTCTCGTCCGGCAATTACTCGAACACGAGCATGAGGTGTACGGCCTTACCCGCTCGGAGAGCAGCGCGCGGAAGTTGCGCGCACTTGGGGCCGTCCCCCTTCTCGGCGATGCACGTGACGCGGTGGGCGTCAGGCGGCTGCTCGCTTCGGCGCGGCCGGAGGTGATTGCAAACGAGCTGACCAGTCTGCCGAAACAACTGAACCCGAAGAAGCTCACCGTCTATTACGCGGACAACAACCTGGTACGTATCGAAGGGACGGAAGCACTCATCGACGCCGCCATCGCGGAAGGGGTGCGCCGGTTCGTATCGCAGAGCGCCGCCTTCTGGTATGCCGCCGACAACCCAGGAGTTGTGGCGGACGAGACGATGCCCTTCGACGAGCGCGCGCCCGAACCGATCGGTGAAGCGGTGCGCACGATGCGCACCGTCGAGGGGATGGTCCGATCTGCGCGGGGTCTCGAGAGTGTGAACCTGCGCTATGGCACGTTCTATGGCCCCGGCACCTGGTTCGCCCGGGATGGCGAAGTGGGGCTCCGAGTACGGAAGTGGCAGTACCCGATCGTTGGCGATGGGCGGGCGCTCTCGTCGTTCGTCCACGTCGAGGACGCCGCGGCCGCAACGGTTGCCGCAATCGAGGGCACCGCGACAGGTGATTTCAACATCGTCGACGACGACCCAGCTCCAGCGCGTGAGTGGCTGCCTGCGTTTGCTGCTGCCCTTGGCGGCCGCAAGCCGCTGCGTATTCCCAAGGTAATCGTCCGCATGGCGATCGGACCTGGTCTCGTGCACATGGCCACGAAGTCGCAAGGGGCGTCGAATGCACGAGCGCGTGACCTTCTCGTGTGGGTGCCGGCGCGCGTGTCGTGGCGGTCCGGATTCACCGAATTGCACGAGTCAACTCGAACTGTTTCGCGAGCGGGTTGCGCTCTTGGTAACCGCCGGCGCAAATAGCGCGTGAGCGCTCCTCGGTGCCTTTTCGGCGAGTCCTCTCCCAGACCCGACGGCGTGGCCCGGCTAATGTCACCACAACTGCGAAACTGACGACCTGCCAGATTCGAATCTCGTTGGTGCTCGCATGCTTCTCGCTCTGCCGTCTCCCGTCCACCGTCCCCAGGCTGGCTGCCTTCCAGCGGGAAGTGGGACGATCCGTCTGAGCGGTTGCTGTAGCGAGTTTCCGCACGGACATACGTTCACGCCGGTCGCAGGCGGGGTCGAGACGCGTGACATTGTCCATTGCACGCTACTGTTCGACCCGCTGGGAACCTGGCGTATGCGTTGGCGGTCGGCGCGTGCGCGCGACTTCGCGTACCGGCGGCGGGTGCTCGCGCTGCGCTTCGGGCGTCCGCCGGTCGAAACGGTGACGGTGGCGGGCTAGCGGAAGACGACGGTCTTGTTGCCGTGGACGAAGACGCGGTCCTCGATGTGCCACTGGACAGCACGGGCCAGGACGCTGCGCTCGACCTCGCGGCCAAGACGGACGAGGTCGTCACGGGAGTCGCGGTGCGAGACCCGGACGACGTCCTGTTCGATGATCGGGCCTTCGTCGAGGTCCTGCGTCGCGTAGTGCGCGGTGGCGCCGATGATCTTCACGCCCCGCTCGAACGCGCGGCCGTACGGGTCGGCCCCCGCGAAGGCAGGCAGGAACGAGTGGTGGATGTTGATGATCCGCGCGGGGAATTCGGCGATGAAGTCGCCGCTGAGGATCTGCATGTAGCGGGCGAGGACCACGAGGTCGACGTCCGCGTCCCGCAGGAGGGCGCGGACAGCGGCCTCCTGTTCTGTCTTCGTCGAGTTCGTCACCGGGAGAAAGTGGAATGGCAGCCCGAACGCCTCGACGTCAGCGCGTAGGGCGTCGTGGTTGGAGATGACGAGGGGGATGTCGACGGCCAGTTCGCGTCGCCGCCAGCGCCAGAGCAGTTCGAGCAGGCAGTGGTCGGTGCGGCTGGCCATCAGCGCGACACGAGGTCGGCGTCCACCGGAGAGCCGCCACTCCATGGCGAACGGTGTGGCAACTTCCGCGGCGAACCGGGTGGCCAGGGCCTCAGGCGGCAGATCGAGGCCGGCGGTCTCGAACTCGATGCGGAGGAAGAACCGCTCCGCGCCGCCGTCGCCCTCAAACGCTGAGGAATATTGGTCGGCCTGGACGATGTTCGCGCCATGCTCGAAGAGGAATTTCGAGACGGCGGCGACGATCCCTGGCCGGTCGGGGCACTGGACGAGCAGGCGCAGCGAGGGGGCGGAGGGCGTGGTCACGCGTCGATCCTACGCGGGGCGCCGATTACGGGCGCGGGTGGGCGGTTACGCATCCTTCGCCACGCGCCGGATGCCGTCGACAACGCCGAGGATGGCGTGGACCTCGACCGTCTCGCCGGGTTGGAGGCCGGTGTCAACCATGTCGTGGGAGAGGCGCGCCTGCTGGGCGTTGTCGGCGTCGTCCGGGAGGTAGATGACCTGGTAATACCGCGTGCCGTGGAGTTCGAACGGCATGACTGCCTGGACGGTCGCTCGCATCGTGTCACCTCGTGCCCATCGTACTGTCTACACTCGATGGGCGAGGCGGGGGCAGGCGATGGCGGGCGAAGCCGGGTTGTGCGGGATGTGCGCCTGGGCGGACACGGTCCGAAGCGGGCGCGGCTCCACCTTCCTGCGCTGCCGTCGGAGTGAGGTCGAGCCGCAACGGTTTGCGAAGTACCCTCGGCTGCCGCGCTTGGAGTGCGACGGCTTCGAGGCCGTGTCGAAGGTTGCGCCATGACTGAGTCGCTGATCCCGCCACGTGCACCCGCGACCCGCGAGCCGGGGCTGCTCGAGCGGATCGGCGGCCGCCCGGTGATCGAGCACGTCGTCCGCGAGTTCTACGACCGTGTGGAAGCGGACGAGGAGTTGCGACGGCTGTTCCCGGACGACCTGACGGCGGGGCGTGAGAAGCAGGCGCTGTTCCTGGAGCAGTGGCTGGGCGGCGAGCCGCGCTACTCCGAGCGGTACGGGCACCCGCGGCTGCGTGCGCGCCATTTCCCCTTCGTGATCGACGAGCGTGCGGCCGGGCGGTGGCTGCGGCACATGGGCGAGGCGTTCCGCGCGGCGGGTGTGCCAGAACGGGAGATGCAGGAGGTCTTCGCCGGCCTCGGTCCACTGGCAAAGCACATGGTGAACGCAGGCGAGGACGTGCCGCGGGAGCCACTGAAGGAGACGTTTCTGCGGTAGCCCGGGTCGCTATCAGACCGTGGTTGCGGCTGGCTTTTGGGCGACGTGCATCGCGACGGTCCCGAACATCATGCGGCGTACCAGTGTCACCTCGAACCCGGCATCGCGCAGGCGCGCGGTGAACTCGCGGGGTGTGAGGAAGTGGTCGACGGAGACGGGCAGGTACGCGTAGGCGCTGCGGTGTCCGGAGATCAGCCGTCCGAGGCGCGGCACGACCTGGTTGAAGTGGACGCGCGCGAATGGCCTCAGGGGCCCCGCCTCCATCTTCGGGATCTCGAGGACGACCAGCCGTCCACCTGGCCGCAGGACGCGCGCGGCCTCGCGGAGCGCGGCATCGAGGTCGGGGATATTGCGGACGACGAAGGCGGAGCACCAGACGTCGACGCTCGCGTCCGGCAGCGGCAGGTGGGTCGCGTCCCCGAGGGCGAACCCCGTAAGTCCGAACTCGCCGCGGAGCGCCTTGGTGCGCGCCCGCATCAGCATGGGCCGGGCGAAGTCGAGGCCGATCACCTGTGCCGCTCCGGCGTCGATGCAGGCGAACGCGAGGTCGCCGGTGCCGGTGCCGGCATCCACGACGGTGTCGCCGGGACGGACGACAGCGCGCGCGGCGCGCCGTCGCCAGCCCTGGTCCTGTCCCACGGTCATGACCCGGTTCATGAGGTCATACCGGGATGAAATCTCGCTGAACATCGTCTGGACGTAGGTGGCGCGGTCGGCGCCTTCCTCGAAGAGACGTTCGGTGCGGTCGGTGCTCATTCGACGAGCCTACGCCGGGACATCCGAGAGCGGGAGTGCCCGTGCGCGGACGCCCGCGCCTACTTCAGCACCGACTCCAGCCAGTGCCCGACTTCCTTCGCGTCTCCCGGGGGCATGTAGAGGTTCTGGAGGTCGGCCCCGAGCGCGGCGCGCTCCTTCAATTGCGCACGCACCTCGTCGATGCTGCCGATCACCTGGCAGGCGCGGACCATATCGTCCGAGATCGCAGCGATGGAACCCTCCGCGTCCCGCGCGGCCCAGGCAGCACGAGAGCGGGCGACCTCGTCCGCGAAGCCGTTCCGTTCGAGCATCTGCCAGTAGAAGACGCCCATGCGGTTCACGTAGTACTGGATGAGGCGACGCGCCTCACGCCAGAGCGCCTCGTCCTCGGAGGAACCCGTGAGCACGGATACCTTCGTGTACGGGGCAATCGTGAAGGGGAAATCCGCCGCCCGCCCGGCCTCCTGCGCCCCGGCACGGAGTTCGGCACGCAGCGACTCGAAGTGGTCCTTCGGCCAGTGGATGGGGAAAACACCGTCCGCGATCGCGCCGGTCTGGCGGATCGACTTCGGCGTGATGGCGGCGATGTAGACCGGCACCTTCGTCCTCGGGCGGTCGTAGTCGAGGCGGAACCCGCGCTGGAGTTTGAAGATCTCGCCGTCGTAGTTCAGTTGCTGCCCGGCGATCAGGGTGTCGAAAATCTCGACGTATTCACGCAGGCGGCGGAGCGGTTTCTGGAACGGGATGCCGTGAAAGTGCTCGATCACGAACTCGCCGGAGGAGCCGAGGCCGAGGGCCATCCGTCCGCCTGAGATCTGCTCCAGCGTGGCGAACTCCTGGGCGATCGCCGCGGGTGTGCGGGAGTAGACGTTCAGGATGTTCGTCCCGATCGTGATCCTGGATGTATTGGCGGCGACGACGGCAAGCCAGGGGATCGCAGACGCCCCCCAGGCCTCTCCGGTGGAGATGAACTCGATGCCCAGGTCTTCGGCGATCTGGACCTTCTTGAGCGACTCCCGCCAGTCATCGCCGATCCCTACCGACAGCCCAATACGCATCTCGCCCCCTTATCTCGGCGGGATGGTAGCCCGCGCCGCTGGGCGATAGCCGAACGGATGTGCGATGAGCGTCTTCACGCGTACAATCCGGCTGTCTCCCCAGGACACCGGATCGAACGCATGCCAGTCCGCCTGCTTCCGTGGTCGCCGGAATACGGCACCGCGATGCGCATGGACGCCGCCGAGCCCGGCGAGGCCGACCGCGGCGATGTCGACATGCGTGTCGAGCGTAAGATCTGGGCGCCTGTGACCCCCTCGAACCCCGCCCCACTGCGCGTCCGCATCGTCGACGGCGTCCGCCGCGCGGAGGCGCATGCGCTGGACGATGACCTCGACGGCGGGATGCCGGCATTCGGCCTCTTCGCCTCGTATGCGGTTGGTGTGGTTGCGTGCGAACCGGCGGCGGCGCGCGTGGTGGACGAGGCGTCCGAGGTGGTGCGGCAGTACCTGCACACGGGGACGGGCGCGGCGGACCGAGTCCTCAGTGCGGGCGGTGCGCGCCTCGACTTCCGTGCGCGGGCGGTGCCACAGGCGAAGAGCGCCGACGACCTTGTCGATGCGATGAACCGCGCGATGCTCGACGCGGAAGCGCGCCTCGCGGAGGAACTGAGCGAGGATGAGTCGTGGCTCACGCTGGTGGACGGGCCGCTGCGCGGTCTGCGTCATCCGGGCCGGCGCGTCGTCGGGTACATCAAGCGTGTGCAGGAGTGGTACGTGCCGCCTCGCGAGGTGGCCCTGCTGCCGACGCTGCTGCCGGGCGAACGGACGCCGCTGTTCAGCATCGCAGCGAAGGGCGTGGGCGCCGACCATCTGCGCGACGGGCGGTACTCCTGGTATGTGCGGATCGCGCACCTTGAGGGGCCGGTGCATCCTCTCGGTGGCGTGTTGCGCCTCGAATGCGCGCAGGCAGTGGGCCTCGATGGTGCGTGCGCACTCGCCGACCTCACCGCGGCGCTGCTGCCACGGCTCGCCTCGTCACCCGTGCGCGACCCGCGAGCGCCGCAGAACCTGACGCCGACGGGGGCGCTGGAGGCGCGACTGACGCATCTGCTCGGCGACCGGCGGTTGATCTACCGCCTGCTGCTGGCCGACCTCGCCCGGGGGATCGCCGAATGACGTCCGACCCAACGGTCAACCCCGCCTACCGCGGGCTGGTGCTGGGCACCGAAGCGGAGGCGTCTACGCCGCTCGGCTTCTCCGTCTGGGTTGACCCGGCACGGTTCCTCCAACTGGACGACGTGGTCACGGTGCGCACGATATTGCCCGACGGCACCGTGGTCGAAACGTCCGGGATCGTGGATGACGTGCGCGCTCGACAGGAAGGGGTGAGCCTCACCTCAGATGTCTCGCTGGCACGCGACGGGGTGTTGCCGGCGCAGCAGGCAACCTCGGCGCACGTCTCCGTGACGCGCGTGGAGCCAGAGGTCTATGTGCCGCCGACCCCTGGGCAGACGGTGTCGCTGGCCGAGGGCGCGACGCGCGACCGTGCCCTGTTCTTTGACCGGATGACCGAGCAGTTCCCGCTCGGCCTCGCGCGCGACGGCTCGACGATCGCAGGAAATCTCGAGTTCCTGGACGGGTCGAAGGGGGCGCACGTCAACATCTCCGGCATCTCCGGCGTGGCGACGAAGACCTCGTATGCGACGTTCCTGCTTTATGCGCTGTTCGAGGGCGCGTCATTGCGGGAGCGGCGGGCGAACGCGAAGGCGCTGATCTTCAACGTGAAGGGCGAGGACCTGCTCTTCCTTGACCGGCCGAACGTGATGCTGACGGACGAGATCCGTGAGCGGTACGCCTCGCTGGGGCTACCGGCGGGACCGTTCGGGTCAGCGGGGTTTTTCGCGCCGGTGCGGCGCGGCGACCTACCGATCCCGGACACCGGGTCGCGACAGGAGGGTGTCACCGGGTTCTTCTGGACGTTGCGCGAGTTCTGCGAGGAGGGGTTCCTGCCGTTCCTTTTCACGGAGGCGGACGCGGAGACCTCACAGATGTCGTATGTGATCGACGCCGTCGCCGCACGCCTTGCCGCGGCCGCGAAGACGAGCCCGGCGGGCGCCAACGTCTTCATCGACGACGTGGAGGTCGAGGACTTCGACCAGTTACTAGACGCGATCGACACGCATCTCGACCCGGACTCGGACCTGGCGTTCAAGTGGGCGGGATCGGGGAATAGCGCCGCCGCGATCGGGACGATCCGCGCGTTCATGCGGCGGCTGCATGCTTCGGCGCGGCACGTCGGCACGCTCGTGCGCGGGGCGAGCACGTCGAACCCGGAGAAGCACCGCATCGGGTTTCAGCACCAGGTGACGGTGGTGGACCTGCACCGTCTGCACGACCGCGCGCAGCGGTTCGTCGTCGGCGTGCTGCTACGCCGAGTGATGGAGGAGCGTGAGTCGCGCCCGGGGTCAGACCGGCCCGCGCCGTTCTTCGTCGTGGTGGACGAGTTGAACAAGTATGCGCCGCGCACCGGCCGCAGTCCGATCAAGGATGCGCTGCTCGACATCGCGGAGCGGGGCCGGTCGCTGGGTGTGATCCTCATTGGCGCGCAGCAGACAGCGTCCGAGGTGGAGCCGCGCATCGTGGCGAACGCTGC
>QZJI01000054.1 GCA_003599735.1 Dehalococcoidia bacterium
GGGAGATCTGTCATCTCGCGCACGACGAAGCCGCGCACCTGCACCTCGCGGCTTTCGTCGGAGAACTCGTCGATGCCGTAGTTGCCCTGAAGTGGGAACGTGGCGGTGAGAATCTGGCCGCGGTAGGACGGGTCGGTGAGGGCCTCCTGGTAGCCGGACATCGAGGTGTTGAAGACTACCTCGCCGGTCGCGTGGCCGGGTGCGCCGACGCCGACGCCCTCGAAGGTGCGCCCGTCCGCTAGGACGAGCAAGGCGCGCGGTCGTTGGGTGGTGCGGAGCAGGCTCACAGGGCCACCACCCGTCCGGTGTCGTGGACAAGCGCGCCACCGAAGACCGTCGCGACGACGAGGCCGCGGAGCATCCGCCCGGCGAGCGGGGTGTTTTTCCCCTTGGAGGCGAAGGCGGCGGGGTCCACCGTCCATTCCGCGTTTGGGTCGAGGATTGCGACGTCGCCGGGTGCGCCCGGCGCCAGTGTGCCAAGGCCGTCGAACCCCGCGCGGATGTCGAGGCCCCATGCCCGGACGGGCCCGATGGTCATCCGTTCGATGAGGGTGGGCAGGTCAATGTCGCCGTCGTGGACGAGCTTCATGCAGAGGGCGAAGGAGGTCTCCAGCATGGTCAGGCCGGGGGCGGCGAGGTCGAACTCGATCTCTTTATCACCCTGACCGTGCGGCGCGTGGTCAGTGGCCACGGCGTCGATGATGCCAGAACGGAGGGCGGTGCGGAGCGCGGCGATGTCGACTTCTTCGCGCAGCGGCGGGTTCACCTTCGCGTTCGTGTGGTAGTGGATGCTGCGGTAATCGTCGCCGAAGCCAACCTCTTCGTGTGTCAGCGTGAGGTGGTGGGGGGTGACCTCCGCCGTGACATGCGCGCCCCGCGCCTTCGCGGCGGCGATCAGGGCGACCGATCCGGCAGTGGAGACATGGCAGATGTGCAGGTGCCCTCCGGTGAGTTCCGCGAGCGCGATGTCGCGCGCGACGAATGTTTCCTCCGCGCTGGCCGGACGCCCGCGCAGGCCGAGGCGAGTGGCGACCCAGCCTTCATGCATCTGGCCGTCGCGCACGAGGGCAGGGTCCTCGCAGTGCTGGGCGACCGGAAGGCTCCAGCGCGTGGCGTATTCCAGCGCATGGCGCATCAGGCTCGGGTCACTGACGGCGTCGCCGTCGTCCGAAAGGGCGACGACGCCCGCGCCCGCGAGCTCTCCCGCCGGCGCCAATTCGGCACCCTCGCGTCCGCGGGTGATGCAGCCGATGGGGAGTACGCGCACGACGCCGGACTTCTCCGCTTCGCGCAGCACGGACTCGATGGCGGCCCGGCTGTCCATCGGCGGGCGGGTATTCGCCATCGCGCAGACGGTGGTGTAACCGCCGCGCGCCGCCGCCGTGGTGCCGGTCCGGATCGTCTCTTTACCCTCGAACCCCGGTTCGCGCAGGTGGGTGTGGAGGTCGACGAAGCCCGGGACGACGACGAGGCCGGTCGCGTCGATCCGCTCGGCCTCCACGACCATGTCGCCCTCGTTCGGGCCGACGCGGGCGATGCGGCCGTCCACGATGACGACATCCGCGATGCCGTCACGCCCGAGGGCGGGGTCGATCACGCGTCCGTTGTGGATCGCGAGGGTGGCCATCAGCGCGTCTCCTCGCCCGGTAGATCGGTGCGGCCCGAGAGCAGGTACAGCAGCGCCATCCGCACGGCGACACCGTTGGTGACCTGCTCTTCGATGATCGAGGCGCTTCCCGACGCGACGGTTGCGGCGATCTCTACGCCCTCGTTCTTGGGGCCGGGGTGCATGAGCAGGTGATGAGGCTTCGCGCGCTTCAGCCGCTCCGCCGTCACCTGATAGAACTGCGAGTACTCGTGCAGTGAGGGGAGCAGGCCGCCCTGCTGACGCTCGCTCTGTAGCCGGAGCGCCATCACGACATCGGCGCCTTCGATGGCGCGGTCGATCTCCGTCTCGATGATGACCGGGGGCAGTGCGGACTCCGCGTGCGAAGGCCGGTCGCCGGGGCGCAGGCCTCGCGGCAAGAGCGTCGGCGGGCCGCAGACGACGACTTCCGCGCCGAGGGCGGTGAGCCCCCACATGTCGGAACGGGCGACGCGGGAGTGGGCGATGTCGCCCACCATCACGACCCGTTTGCCTCGCAGGTCGCCTACGCGCTTTCGGATCGTGTACAGGTCGAGGAGCGCCTGCGTAGGGTGGGCATGCGAACCGTCGCCAGCGTTGATGATCGAGGCGTCGGTGTGTTCGGCAGCCAGATAGGCGGCACCGGCCATCGAGTGCCGCATGACGATCGCGTCCGCTCGCATCGCTCGCATCGTGCGGACGGTGTCGATGAGCGATTCACCTTTCACGACACTCGACGTGGCGGTGGTGATGGTGATCACGTCCGCGCCCAGTACCTTGCCGGCGAGCTCGAAGGACGCACGGGTGCGAGTGGATGGCTCGTAGAAAAGGTTGACCACGGTGTAGCCGCGCAATGCCGGGACACGCGCGATCCGGCGGTCGAGCACTTCGCGCATCCGGTCGGCCAGCGTCAACACTGTCTCGATTTCATCGACGTCGAAATCGTCGAGGTCAAGGATGTCGGTGTGTCGCCATGCGGCGGGTTGGGTGTTGCGGGGGCGGGTGGGGGTTTCGGCGGTCATGCGGGCACCCTCCCGGAGACGACGATGACACCGTCGCTCCCGTCGAGTTCTTCCAGCATCACGCGTACGTCGTCGTGCGCGGAGGTGGGGATGTTTTTACCGACGAGGTCGGCGCGGATGGGGAGTTCGCGGTGGCCTCGGTCGACGAGGACGGCGAGGCGGACGGCACGCGGCCGCCCGAAGTCGTTCATACCGTCGAGGGCGGCGCGCACCGTGCGTCCGGTCATGAGGACATCGTCCACGAGGACGACGATCTTGCCCTCGATGTCGGGCAGTTCGCTCGGCTGGGGCTGGGGCTGGATCCCGCGATGGGCGAGATCGTCGCGGTAGAGGGTGACGTCCAGCGAGCCAACGGGTGGCCGTGCGCCCTCGATTGCTTCGATCTGGTCCGCGATCCGGCGCGCGAGGACAGCGCCGCCGCGCTGGATGCCGACGAGGGCGAGGCCGCCCGCGCCCTGGTTCGACTCCACGATCTCGTGGGCGATGCGCCGGACAGCGCGACGGATGCCATCAGCGTCAAGGACGGTCCCGGTGCTGTTCATAGGCACACCGCTGTCCGTCGCGGGCCTGACGGGGGATACAAGAACGCCTCCCCGGGAAGCGAGGAGGCGTCAGCGCCGGTGGGCACTTTCGTGTACGAGTACGGGCCGGCGCCCGAGGGCGTCCGCATCTGCATTCCGCGTTCCTTCCCGGCCTCACGGGACCGGACTTAAAGCAAACGCTGGGGCGTTTCCATCAGGATACGCGCCGGTTTCAATCCGCTCAAGAGGGGGCGTGGCGTGGGTGGCTACGGTTGCCCAGGCTGATCCTGTTGGCCGCGCTGTTCTCGCAGGAACCGTTCGAGGTCCTCCACCATCGAGGCGGCGTCCGGCAGATCTTCGGCGGTCTGTGGTTCGTCAGAGGCCTCGTCGTCCTCCTCCTCGTCCGCCATGGACGCGACGCGACGGGCGTACTCGGCGACTTCGGCGTTCTCCTCGAGATCGCCGGCAACCTGCGCCTCGAAGCGGGCGGCAAAGACCTCCAGGTCGTGGAGGTTGAGGCCGAAGCCGAAGCCACGGTTGAGCCGTTCGAGGAGGGCAAGGGAACCCTTCGGGTTGGGTGTGCGTTGCACATAGAACGGCATGTTCGCCCACAGGCTGGCGGTGGCAATGCCTTTGTCGCGGAGCGCCTGCGTCATCACACCCACGATTCCCGTCGGCCCCTGGTAGGTTGACCGCGTCTGGGTTGAAACCCCCAACGGGCGGGCGAGCCAGTCGGTGGAGGCGGAGCCGGTGATGCGGACGGGACGTGCGTGGCTGACCTCCGCGAGCAGGGCGCCAAGAATGATCGCGCCCTCCACATGGAACTTCTCGCAGACGGCCATGATGCAGTCGATGTATGAGCGCCAGGCCGTGTGCGGTTCGATCCCGGTGAGCAGGATGATGTCGCGGTCGAGACTCTCGGCGCGTTTGGCGGAGAAGGCGTTGGCGGGCCATTCCACCGTGCGTTCGCCACGTTCCAGCCGAACCTGTGGGCGGATCTGAGTGAAGTCGTAGAACTCCTCAGGGTCAATGTCGCCTAACGGGTCACAGCGCCAGCGACGATGGATGAACCGGACGGCGCTGCTCGCCGCCTCCCCCGCGTCGTTCCAGCCCTGGAAGCCCGCGATGAGAATCGGCCGGCGCAGCGTCGGTTCCGCGGTGAGGCGGAGCGATTCAGGTAGCGACGCATCTGGCATGGGGTAAGGATAGCGCGCCCGTGCGTCCGGATTGCGCGGTACCTCGTCGGATGGCCCCTGACCTCAACCCGATCGTCCGGCTGGTCGACAGCAGCCGCTCGTCCGGCCGTGCTCGCGGAGGTGCTGCGGGACGTGCGCGAGGCGCTGAACCTCGCGGACTGACCGGCGTCCTTTGGATTCTCTGTCCGGATTCACAGCCGACCGCAACATTTTCGCCGGATGATCGCTTCCTGTAAGGGGTCGTTGACCCAAACAGACGGGAGGCCGATTTCATGATGACGCCACAGCAACAGCAAATCCTCGTCCGAAGCGCGCTCGCGACAGGTGTCACCCTGGCCATCGGGCTGGTCTCGGTCGGGTTCATCTCCAACCGGACACCGAGCGCCGCCCCCTCGCCTTCCGCTGGCACTGAAGTGCCGGCCGTGCAAGCAGCCGGCCAGACGCTCCTTCCGCCGGATGTCGCACAAGACACTTCGTTCGCCACGGTCGAGGGCATGCCTGCTGATACTGCCCTCGCCATCGGCGGAGAGTCGCGTGAATCCGCCCGTGCCTTTGAACACGAGGATGACGACGACGAGGACGAGGACGCGCGTGAGCACCGCGAGCGCGAGCGTGGGTGGAACGCTTTCCTCCACACATTCGAGCGCCGCGAGCACCGCTAGGCTGCCCTCCGCGCTAGAGGCGCACCGCCGCGAGGTCGATCGAGGGAGTCGCCTCCAGCGCGCGCTCCACGGCGCGGTCCACCATCGCCATCCCGCGCTCGTTCGAGAGGTCGAGGGTGCCGATGAGCAACGTGCCGCGGTGGATCACCCAGAGGCTACCCAGTACATAGTCCTCGCGGCACCGATCCAGCGAATAGCCGCGTACGCCGGCCTCGACCAGCGCATGGTGGTAGACCTCGACCAGATGTGCTTCGGCGGCATTCGCATCGACTGGGTTCATGTTCGGGCGGATGAAGTACGCCACGTCGATCATCGGGCAGCCAACGGTGAGGGCCTGGAAGTCGATGATCGTGACGTTGCCGGCCTCACCCAGCGGGCTGTCGAAGAAGATGTTGTCCGCGCGGTAGTCGCCGTGGTTCAGCGTCCGGGGCGTCATCGCCAGCCGTCGGAGCAACGCCGGTCCGTGCGTGTCCTCCCAGTCGAGGATCGCACGTGATTCCGGCGAGATCCGGGTGGCGAAACGTGCCTCGAGCACAGGACGCGCACGGCGGAACATCTCGTGCGCGATTTCCGCGCCCATGTCCGCGGCCGCGAGCCACGGCCGGTTGAGTGCCGGGCTCTCCCAGTACGCCGCATGGAACCGGGCGAGGGCGCGCAACGCCGCTTCAGCCTCCGCCACGCTGACGCCGCGCACCTGATCGCCGAGGCGGAGCCCGCCGAGGTCCTCGATCAACAGGACGAAGCGACGCCTGCTTTTTTCGGCTTGCCGCATGACCCGGCCGAGGATGCGTGCTGTCAGCCGGGGTGGGAGCCGCGGGATGATCGTTTCGGCGGCACGGTCGAGCGCGGAGGCGCGGTCGAGCCCGCCAAAGTAGCAGCGAGGGATGGTGGAGTTGGCCAGCGCGGCAAGCTCCCGGTAGAACAGGATCTCGCGCTCGTAGGCGGTGAACAGCACTCCCAGCGCGCGGTTCTCTGGCAGGAGTGAGGGCATCTTCGCGATGACAGACGTCGGGGCACCATCAGTGGCGCCTTCGTAGCGCGGGCGGATGCGTGCCAGTTCGCCGAGGAACCCCTCACCGACGCCGAGGCTCTGCGCCTCGAAGGAGACGACGCGCCCGCCGAGTGGGAGCGAGCCGCCTTCGCGTAGCGCCGAGGTGAGCCACTCGGGTGTGAGGGCCGCCAGAGACGCGGGGAGCGTGGATTTCGGCGCGGGCATGGAGCCTCCCAGGGGATGGCGACGTCGCGCGAGTATGTGCGTGCGACACCAGGCAGGCAACCGCCGGCGATTCTGGGACGGATGGTTGACGCCGGTTATCATCGGCCACAGGACACCATCACGATTCAGGTATGCGTCCCGTCCCTCGAAACCGAGGATGCTGATCGTGTCGCGCGTACCAGATCCTTCACAGCGGAGGCTCAGATGCAGGCGGTCATCGTCGCTGGAGGGTGGGGCAGCCGTCTCGAGTCGCTGGCGGCGGACACCGCACCGGTGCTGCTGCCGATCGCCGGCCGCCCGTTCATCGACTACCTTTTGGCACGGCTGGTCAGCGAGGGGATCGACGACGTGATCCTGTTGCTCGACCGTCACGCCGAGCAGGTGGAGCGGTATGTCGGGATCGGAGAACGCCACCGCGTACGCATTCGGACGATGCGCGATGGAGAGTCTCCGCTGGATGTCCTCGGTTCCGTAAAACAGGCGGAAGAGTGGCTGGACAGCACCTTTTGCCTCGTCCGCGGGAATGCCTACCCGCGTATCGATCTCCAGTCCGCCTACAGGGCCCTCCTCAGCCGCCCGGAACCGGTACTGATGGCGGTGCATGCGAACCGAGACGCCCGGTATCCGAACGATATTGACCTGCGTGGCAACTCCGTCAGCCGGTACGACACGATCGCTCCGGGCCCGCAGCACGACTATCGATTCGTCGGTCTGACCCTTCTCCGGAGCATGGTGATCGACGAGATGCGCCCCGCCTCCCCGGTCGGTGAGCAGGCGTTCTACGGTGGCCTTGCGACGGACGCGCGCATCGCCGCGTACGTTACCGATACGCCCTCGTTCGAGGTCACTTCTCCAGAGACGCTCGCGCACTTCACTGAGGCCGTGGCTCGGGGGATGGTCTCGGTCTGACCCGGATTGCGACGGTCGCGATGTACGCGATGTAGGTTGCTAGATTCGACGTCTCGGCCCGCTCTGTCTGTTATGTGACACCGGATGGTGTCATAATGACATCATTCGGCTGGAGGTCGCCCATGCGGATCGAGATCGCTCCCATCATCGAGGCGTTCGATGACGCCCTCGCGTTGGTTGAGGACGTGGAGCAGCGCGCCCGGTTGCAGCGCATCCTGCGTGCCGCCGCCCCGGCGGTGGAAAGCGCCGCGACCGGGATCGTACGCGCGGCGGTCGCCGAGGTGAACGAAGTCTCCGGCGGCACTATCCATGCGGAGGTTGTCCACGGCGCGGATGGGCCAGAACTGCGGGTGGAGGCGCGCTCTCCCATGGAGCCAGCGAGCACCGCGCCTGATTTTGAGTTCGACGCGAGCGAGATCGAGCGACTCACGCTGCGCTTGCCGTCCGAATTGAAGGAGATCGCGGCAATCGCGGCAGAGCAGGCCGGGATCTCACTGAATGCCTGGCTGACGCGCGTCGTCTCACAAGAGGCAGGTCGTCGGCGCAGGCGTGCCGGCCGAGACACGGGGCACTTTGATCATGGCGTAGGCCAGACCCTGAAGGGTTGGATCGGCTAACTCGTGCAGGTCCAGCGCACCATTGAAGAACACGCGGCGACTCCACGACGGCTGATCGCGGAGAATCGCGCTGGTGACCTCGTGATCGTTGGCGAGGAGCGTGACGACGTGCTGATCACCGCGCAGATCACGGTGGCCGCGGAGGACGAGCGGGATGGCCGGGCGCGCCTCGCCGTCGTCCGTCTGCCGATCGCCGGCTCGAAGGACGCGTTGACGGTCGGGCCGCCGGAACTTCCACGCGACGAGCCGCCGCTGGTGCATGTCCTCCGCCACCTGGGGATCAACAAGGGCACGCAGATCGTCATCCGCATTGCCATCCCGATGGGCGTCGCCGTCCGCGCGGTGCAGCGTACTGGCAGCGTCCGTGTGAGCGGGCTCTGCTCGGGGGTAGAGGTCGAGGTCTATGCCGGTGCGGCGCATGTCAGCGACGTGACAGGGCAGGTCCGAGTCGTCACCCGGCTCGGCAGTGCGACGCTCGCGGATATCCGAGGCGACGCCTCCGTGGATTCACGCGCGGGGCGCGTGCAGGCGGAGTACGTGAGTGGCGCCCTACAAGTCAGCGCACGGCGCGGCTCCGTGATCGTGCGGGACATTGGCGGTGCGGTTGACATCGATGCGCGCGGCGGTAAAGCGGTGCTGGAGGATGTCCGCGGCGCGGCGCGGGTGCGTACACGGGCAGGCAGCGTGGAGTGGCGCGGCAAAGTCAGCGCGCCGGTTGATCTCGAATCCCGCGCCGGAGGGCTGCGCCTCGCAGTCACGCCAGACTCCGCGTTTTGGGTGGACGCCGAGGCGCGCGCGGGGTCGGTGCGGTCGGAACTGCCGGTGGACTACCTGCGCAAACCGGACGCAAAAGCGCCAACTGTGAAATTGCGCGCCCATGCCGGGGCTATCCGCATCGTCGCCGTCTGATCGGGGCGCCATCGGCAGTACACTCGCCCGTCAATCCGCCGGACGGCGGTGAGGTCATGGAGGTTGGAGTGCAAGCCGACGCCGAACATAAGAAAGACCACACCGACCTGCGCGAGCTGGTGGAGGGTCTCCGTGTTCGCGCGATAACCGGGCGTGAACGGCCCTACGACCATCCCGGCGAAGAGGTAACCGACGACCGGTGAGAGCCGGAGGCTCCGCGCCGCGAGGCCGCCCGCCAGTGCGAGCGTGAGCGCATCGAGACGTCGACGAGCAGCCCAGGGCCATGCATCTGCCGAGCATACCGGCATCACGCCGCGCGCATTGGGCGGACGGTGGTTGGGGGCTACCCGTCGCGGACGACCATGGTGAGCGGCTTCCCCGCCGCCCAGAGTTCAAGTTGCTCCGCGAAGATCGCGTCAAACCGGGCGGCGTTCCCCGCAGAGACGTTCGAATCGTGCGGGGTCACGATCACGTTCAGCATGTCCCAAAGCGGCGATGTCTCCGGCAGTGGCTCGACCTCGAAGACATCGAGGTAAGCGCCACCGAGGTGGCCCGCGCGCAGCGACTCGATCAGCGCGGTCTCATCGATGATCGGGCCGCGGCCGACGTTCAGGATGTGCGCCCCGCGCGGGAGCAGCGCCAGCGCGGCGGCATCGATGATGTGGCGCGTCTGCGGCGTGAGCGGCACGGTGATCGCTAACCAGTCGGTACGTGGCAGCAGCTCGCGCAGACGGTTGGGCGGGGCCCACTCGTCGATGCCATCCGCCGGACCGGCGGGGGTGCGGCGCACACCGATCACATGCAGTCCGAACGCCTGCGCGAACCGTGCGACATGCGTCCCGATGGAGCCGAGGCCAAGGACAGTCATCGTCTGCCCCCGGAGGTCGGGCGGCGCATGCTGCTGGCGCTTCCATTCGTGGCGTCGCTGGAGTTCGGCCCAGCGAGGGAAGCCCCGATTGAGGGCGAGCATGCCGGCGATCGCCGTCTGTGCGATCGGCTCGGCCGCCGCACCCGATGAGTTCGTGACAGTGACGCCTCTGTCCATGAGCTCGCGGAAAATCGGCGTGTCGGTCCCCGCGAAGCCGATGTGGAGCCATTCGAGATTCGGCGCACGTCGCGCTGTACCAAATCCTCGGCGTTCGCGTCGCGGGTCGTACACCACGTCGGTTGAGATGAACGCGGCGCGGATCGAGGCGAGCTCCGCTTCCGGGAGGATGCCGCTCTCGCCCTCGGGGATGAGGACAGCCTCGACCGGATCACCGTTCGAGGCAGCGGGGTCGCGCAGGTGTGCCAGCAGCGTCGCGTGACGCTGCGCCATCGCCTCAGAGAGCAGGATGCCGCGCATGGGGAGCAGGATAGCCGTGGCGCGGCCAATCGGGGTCACTCGCTATGATGCCGTTGGGACGGGGCCGGTGACGATGACCGATAACCTGTTGGACGAGCGACCGCGCACCAGCGAACCATTTGTGGTGATGGCCAAACCGGTTGGCCCGATCTGCAACCTCGATTGCGGCTACTGCTATTACCTCGACACCGCGCAATTCTACGGCCGGCCGCACCAGTTCCGGATGTCGGACGAGCTGCTCGAAACGTACGTCCGCCAGTACATCGAAGCCAGTCCCGGGCCGATCGTCCATTTCGTCTGGCACGGCGGCGAGCCGACGCTGGCGGGGCTCGACTTCTACCGGCGAGCCGTCGAGTTGGAGCAGCGCTATCTGCCTGAGGGCTGGACCTGCTGGAACAACCTCCAGACGAACGGCACTCTCCTCGACGATGAGTGGTGTGCGTTCCTGGCGGAGGCGCACTTCGATGTCGGGATCAGCATCGACGGCACGGCCTGGCTGCACGATGCCTACCGGAAGGACCGGAACGGAGAAGGGACGTATGAGCGGGTGCTCGCCGGCGCACGCCGTCTCCAGGCTCACGGGATCCAGCCGGACCTCCTTTGCACGGTGAACAGCGCCGTGGCCGCCGAGCCGGTGGCGGTCTACCGAGGGCTGCGCGAGGTCGGGTCTGGATGGATGCAGTTCATCCCGATCGTGCGACGTGGTCCAGACGGCCGCGTGACGCCTGATTCGGTCCAGCCAGAGGCGTACGGACGGTTCCTCAGCGCCGTGTTCGACGAGTGGATGCACCACGATGTCGGAAGGCTCAACGTCCAATTCTTTGCGGAGACGATGCGCGTCTGGGCCGGCGGCACGGCCAGCCTCTGCGTGATGACCCCTACATGCGGGCGTGTGGTCGTCGTCGAACATGACGGCGCGGTGTACGCCTGCGACCATTTTGTGACGCCAGAGCACCGGATCGGCAACCTTGGGGATGTACATCTGGGCGCGCTGATCGACGCGCCGAGGCAAGTCCAGTTCGGCGCAGAGAAGCGGGACGGGCTCCCCGGGCAGTGCCGCTCTTGCCCATGGTTGACGGTCTGTAACGGCGGCTGCCCGAAGGATCGGTTCACATCAACGGCAGATGGCGAGCCGGGCCTGAACTACCTCTGCGAGGGGTTTCGTCGGTTCTACGCGCACGCGGAACGCCCGGCGCAGTACATCACGGCGCGTGTCCGCAGCGGTGTCCGTGCCGGCGTCATCATGGAAGAGCTGCGCGCGCAGTCCCGGTTGCGCTGGCAAGGTGTCGGCCGGAATGACCCCTGCATCTGCGGCAGCGGACGCAAAGCGAAGCAGTGCTGCTGGTTACAGCGGCCCTAGCACCTTCGCTCTCACGCCGCCCCGCGAAATGCCCGCCTTCCGCCTTCTAGAGGGGGCCATTGGTCACTTGCGACCGGGTACGCCGAACCTAGATTGGAAGTAGTGAGATCTACATGAGGAGCGCGACGTGACTGTGTGGTCGGGCAACCGGACGAGATTCCAGCGGAGGCTCATAGCCGCCGCGGCGCTGCTCGTCCTGCTCGTGGCGCAGAGCCCCAGCGTGGCCGGCGGGCAACTCGCGGGCTGGAGTGCCACGCACGGGCACGTCACGTTGAACGGGACGATCCCGCCGCACCAGCACCCCTGGGATCGTCCCGCTGCCGCGAATGCCTCCGATACCCCCGCAGCGCAATCGGAAGATGTCGCATTCACATTCTCTGACAGCGGCAGGGTCGACCTCGCGTTTGCCGTGATGTTACCGCCTGACGGCCGGCCGTCGCTTCCGCACCGCGATCTCCTCCACCTCGTTGGCCCGATGCCCGTCCGGACGCCTGTGTCCGCGCACGTTGACGTGCCGAAACCGCGCCCGAGAGCCTGAGCCTCCCGCCTACTCCGCGATGAGTACACCACCCGTGCCACCGGCGCGGGAGGGAGGTGCGCGATGCGTATCCGATGGTTTGGACTGATGGCCCTGGCGATGGCCGTCATGGTGACGGCGACGGCGTGCGCGTCCGGTGAGAAATTCACGTCGACCGTCGTGTCAGCTCCGGCGCCGGGTTTCACTT
>QZJI01000053.1 GCA_003599735.1 Dehalococcoidia bacterium
CGTGGGCGCCGACCAGGTGCTCGCCCGCCTCGTCGATGGCCCGGTGCGTGTCGTCGACCGCCTCGCCTCGGAAGCCGATGTCGCCACATGGCGCGCGCAGACCGAACGGGCGAAGGCGGACGCGCTGCGCGTGCAGGCCGTCGTCAGCCGCATCGACGCCCGCGTACGCGTCGCCGCGCTCACCTACGACCTCGCCGGCGATCACGCCGAACTGACCTACACGGCCAAAGAGTTCAACAACGAAGAGCGGCTGCACCGCGAGGCCCGCCAGTTCCTCGGCGTCGCGAACCTTGAGATCGAACAGGTCGGCGACCGCGACCGCGCGAAGGCGCTGGGCGGCCTCGGGCAGTGCGGGCGCGGGTTGTGCTGCGCCACCTGGATGACGGAGTTCCCCGCGATCTCGATCAAGATGGCGAAGGACCAGGGCCTCGCCCCCAACCCCACGAAGATCTCCGGGGCCTGCGGCCGCCTGCTCTGCTGCCTCGCCTTCGAGGTGGACGCGTATCGCGAGATCGTGGGCACGCTGCCCAAGGTCGGGAAGCGCATCACGACTCCGGTCGGCCGCGCGAAGGTCATCTCGATCAACGCCATCACCGAGACCGTCCGCCTGCGCCTCGACGAGACCGACCAGGTGATCGAACTGGCGGCCGAGACGATCCGCCGCCAGATGGGCACCGCGATTCGCCCCGAAGAACTCGACGGCACGGTCGAAGAAGCCATCCGCCGCGAGGACGAGGAGCGTCGCGCGCTCTTTCTCGCCGCACTGGAGCCGACCGACAAACGTGCGGGTGGCCGTCGCTCCAGCCGCGCTGCCTTCGACGCCCCGCACGAGCCCCGAGCCCCACGCCCGCCGCGCCAGCGCCCGGCGTCATCGAGTGGCGCACCCGAGCGTCCGCGTCGCGACGAACCGCGCCCCGGCGGCACACGCGCCCCGCGCGAACAGCGCCCGCCGCGCGACAGCGCGCCGCGTGAGGCGTCGCGCACCGAGCACACCACGATCGGCGGCATCCGGATCACCCGTCGCTCCGCCCGCCCGGCCGATGGCGCACCGCCCGCCGCGCGACCGCCCCGTGACGCTGCCCCGCGCAACGTCGCCCCGCGCCCGCCGCGTGACACCACGCGCCCGCCGCGCAACGAGGCGCGCAGCGACACTCCACGCCCGGCCTCGGACGGCACCCCGAACACTGATGCCCCCGGCGAGTCCGAAGAACAGCGCCGCCGTCGCCGTCGCGGCCGGCGCGGTGGCCGCGGGCGCGGGGCTTCGGACAGCGGTGGCGATGGCGGCAGCGCGCCGGAGTCCGGCTCTGACGAGTAGCCGGGCACAAGCGAGGAGCCTTCGATGCCTGACCAGCCGGCTGGACACACGGAGCAGGACGCCATCGTCAGCGCCGAATGGCTGCGCGCGCACCTCGGTGACCCGTCGCTGCGCATCCTGCACGCCGGACTCGACCGCGCGGCGGAGTACGAGACGGGCCACCTGCCCGGCGCGATCTGGGCGCATGGCTACGACGACACCACCGTCGAGCGCGGCGGCATCCGCGCCCTCGTCCCCACGCGCAAGGAGGTCGAAGCCACGCTCGGCCGCCTCGGCATCGACGAGTCGCACACCGTCGTCTGCGTCGCGAGCGGCAAATCGATGTGGCCGCACCGCGCCTACTGGGTACTGCGCTACTACCGCTTCCCCGGCGTCCACATCGCCGACCGCTCCACCGCCGCCCTCGCGCGCGCCGGCTTCACGCTGACGAAGGACGAGCCGCGCTTCGCGCCGGCCACGCCCCACCTCGGCGAGGCCGACCCGGCGGTGTACTCATCGTGGGAAGAAGTCCTCGCCGCCGTCGAGGGCAAAGGCGACGCCGCCATCCTCGACTGCCGCACCGACGACGAGTTCCGCGGTGTCGAGGGTGTGGGGCACGAGGCGCCACGCTACGGTCGCATCCCGCGTGCGCAGCACCTGAACTGGGAACTCCTCGTCGACGACGACGGCCGCTTCCTGCCGCCCGACCGGCTGCGCTCGCTCTACGCCGCCGCCGGCATCGACGGCACGCGCGAGGTCTATCCCTACTGCGGCGGCGGCGTCCGCTCCGCCGCCTCCTGGTTCGCGATGCACGAGATCCTCGGCTGGCAGACCGCGCGCAATTACGACGGCTCCTGGGCCGAGTGGTCGCGCCTGCCTCAATTGCCGGTGGAGCGGGGGTAGATGATCTTGCTGTCTGATCTGTTCCGAGAAGTCTTCCCGGACTATGAGACCTTCCCAGAGCATTGCGTGATTCGTGAGGCGATCGAGTCCGGAGAGCGTGACTTTCTCTCTGATGTTCTTTCGATCATTCACGACGCGGGACAGATGCCGGAGTTCAAGTATCGCCTCCGCCTGACACATCCTGCTGGACGAATACATCCAGGCGAGCTGGAAGATGCGTGGGATGACCACTTGGAGCGAATGACCACCGAAGGTCTGGCGTTCGCCTGGGCCTGCACGATCGGAAATCTCGGTCGAGTGGGGTTCACTGACGACAACGGCACGCCTGACCTCGTCACCGACGGGAAGGTGTGGATCGAGGCCAAGACGCTTGGACATTCGCAGGAGATGGGATCGATCAACCGAGCTCAATTGGCTGCTGGCAGGCGAGGCTATCTTCTCCCGTCGCCGGTGATGGAGATCTCGAATGACGGACTTGCGCCAGTAACTAAGAAGTTCCTCGACCACCTGGCTGACGCCCGACGGAAGCGGGATCGACAACCCGTTCCGATGCCACTAGTCGTCTTCTACCGAGTGGATTTCGACTTCACTCTTGAGAGCCGCGAAAAGGCGAAGCAATCTCTCCGGGCGACAGCGCAGACCGAACATCGACGTGATGGGGTAAGAATCGTGATGTGCCATCGATACGACTGGGCGGAGCCATTCGTGGACACCATCGACTAAGAAGCCCGCCGTGGCACTCGCGTGCGACGACGGGCGGATATACACGCGAAGTTGCCCTCGCGTACTACCTAGTCTGAAGCGCGCGAAGATGCTCGTCAACCCGTGCGCGGCACTACCCGAGCGCGTCCGCGATCTGGTCCACGTGCCCCTGCAGGTGCTCCGCGTGCGACTGCACCTGCTGGCGCAGCGAACGACGTGCCCCGCGGATGCTGCCGGGGCGGCCCCAGCCCGCGTCCGGCGTGCCCGAGAGCAGGTCCACCGTCTTGCCCACCTCGGACCCCACGAGGGCGATCAGTTCCGCCACGGGGCGCGCTTCGAGGGCGGCCGTTTCGGCGGCTTCGTCGAACGCGAGGCGCGCGGGTTCGGTCATCGTCGCCATTTGGCGGATGAAGACGCCGTTCTTCTGCGCGTAGAGCGCCATGTGCGCCAGCGTGTGCTGCGCCGTCCACTCGCCGCCCTCGCGTGGCGCCGCGCCCCACGAGGCTGCCTGCGCGCGTGAGGCGACCGAACGCAGCCGCTCCGACACCGTCGCCAGCGCCTCGACGAGATGCGCGTACTTCTCCGGCGCGCCCGTGACGAAGTCGATGCGCGCCATCTACTTCACCTCCAGCAGCAGTTCTACCTCGACCGGTGAGTTGATCGGAAGCGAGGCGAGGCCGATCGAGGTGCGCGCGCCCACGCCGTCGTCTGCGCCGAAGACATCGCGCAACAGTTCGGACGCGCCGTTGATGACCTGCGGCTGGTCGACGAACTCGGGGGCGCTCGCGACGTAGCCGCAGGTGCGAATGACACGCAGACCTTCGAGCGTCCCGAGCAGGTGCTGCACGGCCGAGAGCGCGTTGATCGCGCACTGCCGCGCCGCCGCCTTGCCGTCCTCCGTGCTCACGCCCGCGCCGAGGCGGCCCGTGACCGTGAGCTTGCCGTCCACGAGCGGCAGCTGTCCGGAGACGAACACGAGGTTCCCCGTGCGCACGGCGGGCTTGTAGATCGCCACCGGCGAGACCAGCGGCAACGCAATGCCCAGTTCCTTCAGGCGGTCCGCGACGCTCATAGCACGTCCTCTCCGAGGATCCGTTCGAGGACTCCCGTGAGTTCCTCGTCGCTGTAGAAGTGGATGGTGAGGGACCCGCGTCCCGTCTGGTTCCGCTTGAGCGTCACCTTTGTGCCGAGGGCACGCTGCACCGCTTCCTCGAACCCCTGGGTCACGGCCGCCGGCCCGCGGGCCTCCGGCTTCGGCTGGCGCGGCTTCGAGGGTTTCGCCTCGGTGCCGCCCCACTCGCGCACCATGCGCTCGGTCTGGCGCACGTTCAAGCCCTCGGCGACCACGCGCTCCCACGCGACCAGCCGGTCGGCCTGCGCCGCAAGGCCGAGCAGCGCGCGCCCGTGGCCCTCGGAGATCTCGCCCCCGGTGATCGAGGCGCGCACCTCCACCGGCAGGTCCATCAGGCGCAGCGTGTTCGCGATCGCCACGCGCGACTTGCTCACGCGTTCGGCGACCTGCGCCTGCGTGAGGTGGAACTCCTCGATCAGCCGCTGGTAGGCGACCGCCTCTTCGAGCGGGTTGAGGTCGGCGCGCTGGACGTTCTCGACGATCGCGATCTCGAGCAGTTCCTGCGGCGTCGTCTGGCGGATCGTGACCGGGACGCGCGCGAGGCCAGCCGCCTTCGCCGCGCGCAGACGTCGCTCGCCCGCGATCAACTGGTAGACGGTCCGCCCATCCTGCCCGAGTTCTTCCGTGACGAGCAGCGGCTGGATGACGCCGTACTGCTTGATCGACTCCGCGAGTTCCGCGAGCCGCTCCGGGTCGATGAACGTGCGTGGCTGCTGCGGGTTCGGGACCACGTCCTCGATCGCGACATCGGTCGCGGGGACGCGCTCGTCGCGCGGCGCCGTCTCCGGGTCGCCCGGCGCGCCGTCCGGGATCAGCGCCGAGAGTCCGCGGCCCAGTCCACCCTTACGCGCCATGTGCGACCTCCGAGGGTGGCGCAATCGGGGCACTCACGGCGACGCGCGCGTGCATCGGCGCGACCGCTGGGATCAGTTCACGCTCACGCAGCCGCCCGATCAGTTCGTCGGCGAGTTCCTCATACGCCTTCGCGCCGGTCGAGGACGGGTCATACACCGTGATCGGCTCGCCGTGGCTCGGCGCTTCCGCGAGGCGCACCGAACGCGGGATCACCGTGCGGAAGGTCGAGGGGAAGTGCGTGCGCACCTCCTGCTCCACCTCACGCGCGAGGTTCGTGCGCGAGTCGTACATCGTGAGCAGCACACCGCGGATCGCCAGCTGGGGGTTGAGGTTCCGGCGGATCATCTCCACCGTCTTCGAGAGGTGCCCGAGGCCCTCGAGCGCGAAGTATTCCGCCTGCACGGGGATGATCACCTCGTCCGCCGCAGCCAGCGCGTTCACCGTGAGCAGGCCGAGCGAGGGCGGGCAGTCCATCAGGATCACGTCGTACTGAGTCCGCAACGACTCGAGCGCGCGCTTCATGCGGAACTCGCGCGCCATCACCGTGACCAGTTCGACCTCGGCGCCCGCGAGCGCGGGCGTCGTTGGCACCAGCCAGAGGTTCGGCGTCGCCGTGGCCTCCACCGACCGTTCCAGCGGCTCTTCCTCGATCAGTGTCGCGTACAGGCCCGCCTCGTCACGGCCGCGGATGCCGAGGGCGCTCGTCGCGTTGGCCTGCGGGTCGGCGTCCACGATCAGTACGCGCAGCCCGCGCACGGCCAAGGATGCACCGAGCGACACGGTCGTCGTCGTTTTGCCGACGCCACCCTTCTGGTTCGTGACCGCGATACAGACGCTCATCGTGGGCGGCCCACGGCGTGAGGCAAGGACGAAGACGAGGACGGGAGGACGATCACAGGATGACTCCCGCTCGGGTGGCGATCTGCGCAAGCGGTGGAAGGGGAGCGGGGCCGAGCGTCTCGACCTCGCAGGCGGCAGCAGCCGCTGCCAGACGGCCCGCCACCACCACTCCCGCTCGCAGCCCGAGTATAAAGGCCGCCGCGAACACGTCACCCGCGCCCGTCGTGTCGATCGGTTCCGCTGGGGCCGCGTCGATCCGCGACTCGCTACCGTCAGTGTTGATAACCCGTGCCCCGGCGGCGCCCTCCGTCACGACTACGCGCTCCGCGCGCGAGGCGAGGCGTGAGAGCGCACCTGGCGACCAGCGGGCGACCTCGTCCCGCGCCAGGAAAATCGTCACATGTGCCCGTGCCGCGCCGAGCAACGCCGGTGACGGCGCTCCGACCACGCGTACTGAGCCATCGTCCAACCGCCGTCGCTGGAGCCCCTGCGCGAGCAACCCCACACGCGTCCCCGGCCAACGGTCGAGGAATGAGGTGACGTCGAGATCACCGGGGATGAGCGGACAGAGCAGGATGGTGCGGGGCTCCGGCCAGCCATTGGGGACATCGATCGCGCCGATTGGAGCGCGCGGGGGATGTTCCAGCCGCAGCCGGCGCTCGCCGTCGACATACGAGTGCTCGAAGAGCAACGGCTCGCGGTTCACCTTGGTCAAGACGAGCGGCCGGATCCCGAACGCCTCAGCTGTCCGCGCAGCGAAGAGCACGGCACCGCCGGGGGACTCGCGCACCGGCGTCTCATTCGCAAACCGGTCGAGGGTCAGCGCCCCGGCGATGAGCAACGGCCCGGCGTCCGCGAAGGAGAGACGTGGGGAGGCGTCCTCAGGCATTCTCGGGCGCCCTCAGCGTTTCTCGCGCATCCTGACCTATGAACGCTACTCGGCGGGCAGGATTTCGACCTGACGGTTCTCACCGGAGCCCACGCTCTCGGTGCGTACACCCTCTTCGGCCTCCAGTGTGAGGTGGATGATCCGGCGTTCGTGGGCAGGCATGGGCTCCAGCGTGATCACGTCGCCGCTGGCCCGTACCTCCTCCGCGATTTCGCGCGCCATGTCCACCAGCATCTGCTCGCGCCGTCGCCGGTAGCCCTCGATGTCCAGCCCGAAGACCGGCGCGTTCTCGCGGCGCTGTCCGACGATTGTGTTCATCAGGTACTGCAGGTGATACAGCGTCTCGCCGCGCCGCCCGATCAACAGCCCGAGTTCGTCTGAGGCCACATCGTCCTCGCCGTACACGTCGAAGACCTGGGCGATGAGGCCCGCCCCGTCGCCGGGGGTCTCCGGGTCGCGAGCGGTAATCTCGGTGCCCTGCAGCCCCAGCAGATTCAGAATGTCGCGCAGCGTGCCGCCCGCAAGGTCGAGGTCGTCCGCGGCATCCAAGCGCGGGGCGGTCGGAAGCTCATCCGGCGCGTCCGGGATCAGCACTTCTTCATCACTGGGGACGGTGAAACCCTGCGGACGTGGCTCACGGGGTTCACGAGGTTCGCGGAAATCACGACCGCCTCGCCCACCGCCGCTGCGTCCACCACGGTCGTTCCGTCCCCCACCACCGGCCCGTCCACGTCCGGCGCCTCGGCTGGGTCCGGCGCCACGCGAGTCCCGCTGGCCGCCCTCTCGGGCGGGAGCAGCAACGCGAGGCACAGAAGCTTCCACGGGAGCGGCGACAACGGGCTGCTCACCCTCGGCGGCGGCGGACTCACCATCTTCACGGCGGCGTCCACGACCCCCACGGCGGCCACGACGGCGACGACGAGGCGCGTCCCCGTCACCCGAAGCGTCCTCGCCGTCTTCCAACGCTCGCGGGGCGTCATCGTCATCTCGATCGCCATCGCCATCGCCATCGCCATCGTCATCGTCGTCATCGCGTCGTGGGAGGACGTCGGCCGCTTCCGGCTGACGCTGCCGTACAGGGGCAGTACGACGCGGGGCGCGCGAAGGGCCTGAGGTCAGCACGGAGTCGTGGGCAGTGACGCGGACGATCGCGTCTTCTGAGCCGAAGCCGAACCGGCCGGCCTTACCCTCGGTGACGACGTCGATTTCGACTTGATCCCGGCGCAGGCCGAGTTGGGCCAGCGCCTTCGCCACCGCTTCGTCGACGGTTCTTCCGCTGGTTTCCGCTACTCGCATCGGTTTCCCTCGTTTCGGACGTGCCGCGTTCAGCGGCGGGACGGTTGGCGCGTGCTCGGGTGTGCGCTTTCGGGGCGGCCGGCATACCGAGTCGCGCGCGTGCGACGTTCGGGACCAGCGACCCCCAGGTGAAGTCACCCGGGCCCACGAAGACCCACTGCAAGACGATGCCGATGACGGTGCTGGCGAACCAGTAGATGCCGACACCGGCGGGAGAGAACAGGACGAACCAGGAGAATACAGCGGGCATCATCCACTGCATCATCATGGCGGTCTGGCGCTGTTGTTCGCTCGACTGGGCAGCCATGGTGGCGCTCCGGGAAGTCGATATCCGCTGCTGAAGCCACATGGCGCAGAAGACGCCGACCAGCAATGGGATGCCGCCGTTCGCGCCCAGGTCCATCCCCAGGAACGAACGCGACAACGGGATTTGCTCCTGGATGAACGGCACGTCGTAGAGCCGGCTCGACAGATCCAGAATGCTCTCCGGCGAACCACCAAGTGTGACCCGGATCACCTGGTAGAGCGCGATAAAGAGTGGGAATTGGATCAGCTGACCGCTCAGGCAGCCCAACGGGTTCACCCCCGCCTCCTTGTAGAGACGCATGGTCTCTTCCTGGCGACGGCGTGGGTCACTGTATTTCTTCTGAATCTCCTGCATCTGAGGCTGGATCGCCTGCAGGGCCTTGGTGGAATGCAACATGCGCAGCGTGAACGGGAAGAGCAGTGCGCGAGAGATCACGGTAAACACGAGGATGGCGAGACCATACGAAGAGAAACAGACCGCGGTCAGCACCACCATCACATTGATGAGGGGCGTCTCCAGGAACGTCTGCCAGACGTAGCCGATCGGCATGTGTTCCCCTACTCGCCTGGGCTGCTGATCGTCAGGGTCGCGCCGGACGACGCGTCCACACGGATCAATGCGTGCTTGGTGGTCGCTAGGAAGACGGAACCGTCCACGGCCAGCGGGCTGGCGTCCAGGCGGACATCCGCGATCTCGCTGCGCCAGCGCTGCTGCCCGGTGGCCGGGTCGAGTCCAACGACGACACCGCGACGCGACGCGGCGACTAGAGTGCCGTCTACCAGTGCCGGCGTCGCCCGGAACTCCGGCTTGGTGCCATCCAAGGTGAACTGCCAACGCTGCTGCCCGTCGAGGGTGAGGGCGTAGACGCTGCCCCCCATTGTGCCGACGTAGATCGTGTCGCCAGCCACCAGAGGCGCACCCGTCACCCAGCCGTCCGCCGTGAACTGCCAGCGGGGAGTGCCGCTTGTGGTGTCGATTGCATGCAACGATCCGTCGAGAGAACCGATGAGCACATTCTGCCCTGAGGCCACGACATCCGAGATGGAGGCGCCCGCTTTGCCCGTCGACCACAAAGCTTTGCCGTCGGACAGCCGCATCGCGTAGATCGTCTTGCGGTCGAAGTTGGAGAGGATGAGGTTCTCGCCAGAGACGAGGGGTGAGCCCCAGACACGTCCGGATTCGATCCGGGTACGCGAGGCGATACCGCCGTCTTCCGTATTCACGGCGATGACCTCGCCGTCCTCGGTCAGTACATAGAGGCGTCCACCGCTCAGAACGGGCGTGGCGACGACGTTTCCGCCCAACTCCACGGTCCACGGGTTCGCAATCTCGTTTGAACCCTGTGAGCGGTCAATCCGGGCGAGGTGGCCTTCGTACGAGACGAGATACGTCCGATCGTTGTCGAAGACCGGCGCGGCATAGAACGTGCCTTTCACCGGGCGGGAAACACGCTTGGACGACTTTTCGGTCTTCACGGAGCTTGGGAAGTGCCAACGCTCCGACCCGGATGAAGGGGCGATGGCGCGCACTTCGCCCGGCTTCACCTGGACGAGAATGTTGCCGTCCGGCATGCGGGTCGGCGCCGCCCACCCGGCCGCCGGGGCGATCCCGCCACAACCAGCGACGAACAACATTGAAGCAACGAGAAATCCAGCCAGCGCCTCAACCCGCCTTCGACGCGATGAACGTCGCACGAGTTGTCCACAACTGGCCTCATTTGAGTCCCGGTTGTGGACGGGGTTGTGGGTATGTTTCACGTGAAACATCTGCTGGATGACTGGTCGGAGATGTGTGATTTTGATGCCGATCACGAGGTTTCCCCGTTTGATCGCGGCGGAACGGCATCGAATCCGGAGCCGCCACCTGGGCGACAGCGGGTGAGCCGACGCACCGCTAGCGCGATACCGCGAGGCAATCCGTACAATTCAATGGCATCGGCAGCGTAGTGAGAGCAGGAGGGGGCGAACCGGCACTTCGTGCCGAGGTTCGGCGAGATCGTCCGCTGGTACCAGCGGATCAAGGTCAGCGCGGCCCGCTGGCCGCTGCTCAGGTCACCCGGCATGCCAGTAACCGTTTGGCTGGCGGTCACTGAGGGCGTCCTGCGCCAGTGTCAGGGGTGTTGCCGCTAGCAGCAGATTCAAGAGTACGTGCCTGTTGGCTGGTACGCGTGAGCGCGCTGGAAAGCGTCTCGAAACTGGCAACAGCGGCAGGCGGTTGGGCCAGGACAACGATGTCCAGTCCATCGCGCCAGGGGAGCCCACGGACGATCATGCGCAGCCGCCGCTTCACCTGATTGCGCACCACAGCGCCACCGACCCGTTTTCCGACCGAGAAACCGATCCGTGTCCCCGGCGCGCCCGTGCGGCGCACAACCAGGTGGAGCAACGGGTGGCGCGCTCGGCGACCCTCACGCATGACGAGGGCGAACTCCGAGCGGCGGCGCAGTCTACCCGGGGGCGTCGCCGGTGGCGTACGGCCAGCGTGGCCGGATGGGTCGCCAAGGTCCCGCATCGGGTTGGTCTGTGTCGCCGCGAGGGCGTCGCTAACAGGCCCGGGCGGAGGCCCGGGGCTCGGTGGTGGGAATCAGACCGACAGCCGCTTGCGGCCGTGGGCGCGCCGGCGAGCGATCACGTTGCGCCCGTCGGACGTAGCCATGCGGGCTCGGAAACCGAGCTTGCGCTGACGGGAAAGGCGTTTCGGCTGCCAGGTACGCTTCACAGCGTTGCTCCAGATCGTCGTCCAATTGCCCTCGTCAAGTTGGGCTTAGGGAGTATAGGGATGCGTTACCCGCTGGGGCAATCAGGAGATGATGTGGCTTCCGCGCCACGCGTGATCCCAGCGCCCCGTGACGCTAGACTCGCCTCGCCAGCGCCGATGCGCGAGCGATGCGTGGACGGAGCCTCCGATGCGGATCTCGAAGATGACGGCGCGGGCATCGGCCCTGGCGGCGGGCGTGCTGGCGGCGGCACTGCCGCTGGTGGTTGGCGCAAGCGAGCCACCAGTCGCTGAGGTAGCGGAGCGCGGGCTGGACCTCCCGGCCGATGGGCTGATGATCGGTTTCGCGACCGTGGGCGCGCTGCTCGCGGTGTTCGCGGTCGCGGCGCTGGGCTACCTCTACCGGCGTGAACGGCACCTCGATTGGGAATTCCAGAAGCCGGACGCTCCGCACCACTAGGTTTCGATCGCCGTTGCGATGAAATCAGGTTCCAGTTCCGCTAATTCTGTCTTAAGGGGGAAAAGAAGGGTGGCTCGCTCCGCTGAGTCCACCCTCGAATCGGCTCCCGGGGAGGCCAACCCGCGACGACGTGATGCCCAAATCGGGCTGACGTTGGCGTGAGCCTCTCACCCGCGCCAACGATGAAGTTGGCGGTGGTGTGTGGGACAAGCCTTGACCCTTTTGGCCCTCATGCTTGGCGCACTTGCCGGAGCTTGCCTCCTTCTGTGCATTGGCCGGGCGAACGATTGAAATCGCCTTCGTCCAGATCCACGGACGATCAGCCGCTTCCACCCCACCGGATCCACGATCTTGGTGTAGGCGTCGGAACGTTGCTGCTCGGCGTAGGTACGTTGATGATCGGAATCGCGGCGCTACATCAGGCTGAGATATGGCCTTTCTGATGCAGATCCACACAATGTCGCCTCCCTCCCTCTTAAGGCCGTGGTTACGTGACAAGCGACCCTTCCTCGTCCGCTCATCGGGCGCTCGTTCGCACGGTGTTGCATTGGCCCCCACGGAGGCGCTCCCTATACTGGCTGGACGGCACGCCGCTGTAGCTCAGAGGCAGAGCAGCTGTTTCGTAAACAGCAGGTCGTGGGTTCGAGTCCCACCGGCGGCTCCACCGACCGCCTGACACT
>QZJI01000082.1 GCA_003599735.1 Dehalococcoidia bacterium
GGCAAGCTGGAGGAGTTGCGGGTAGTCCCCTACATGCACGGCGGTGCTGGTGGAGACGCCAAGGGTGCGCGCATACCAGAGGCCGCGCGCCTCGCAGGCGAAGATGACCACGGAGCGCGCCGCCGGCGGCACGCGCTCGGTCAGGAACATCTGCACGCGGGCCATGTCGGTAGCGAGCGAAGCATACGCGGCGCCGCGCTTGGGGAGCTTCGACAACGAGCCGCGCAGATCGTGCTCGACGACGGTCGGTGCTTCGTGGCGGCCGCGTCCACTGATGCTCCAATCGGCGTAGACACTGACCACGGGCGAGTTTGCCCGTTCCCACCGCGCAAGATGCTGCGGGATGTCAATCTCTGTGGGGACTGGTGGTCCGTTCATGGTCGTGATGATTCTCGGTCGGGCCCAGCACGGAAAGGGGCGTAAGTCATTCGTCCGCGAGGCCTGAAGCCCCCACGATACCGTCGGAGCCGGGGCTGATTCGTACAGCCTGGTGCTTATATCTGCGACAGATTCAGGCCGTTTGCTGGCGCTTGTTCAACGCGTCGCCGCGAGCGCGCGATTGGAGCCCGGTTGCAGGCCGACCTCGACGCTGAGCCCCCGGTGGTCGGAGCCGGTGAGTGTAAACACCTCGTCGCTGACTACGTCGAGGTTCCGTACCAGGACGTGGTCAATGCGCACTCCCAGCCGCCCATAGGCGTAGTACGTTGGCGACATCATCCGGCTGGTCGATGCGATGCGCAGGTCGGTGCCGAAGAGCAGGCGAGCGAATGTGGGCGAGAGCGTCGTCGCGTTGAAGTCGCCTGCCACCATCACCGGCCCGTCCATGTCCGCCACCGCGGCCTCTAATACCTCGCGCTGCTGGCGGTTCACCTCGAACGCTTCGGCGTCGAGCGGCGGCATGAAATGCACGGCGATCAGCGTGAGCCGCTGGCCGTCGGCTACGACCGTCGCCGTCAACAGGTCTCGACCGCGGTCGTCGGCGGAGATCGCCAGCCGCCTCGCACCCTCGAGTGGGAACCGAGAGGCGACCGTGACCCAGGGTGTCTCGGTGGAAATGCGGTAAGGGTATGTTGCCGCCAGTACCGGCGACACCTCCGCCAGATCGTGCCGTAATTCCTCGAATACGACTACGTCAGGGGCCTGCGCCAGGACGTCGCTGGCGAGGGTGGGCAACTGCTCGTTGCTCATCAGGACATTCGCCGTTACGACGCGCAGCCGCGTCGCGTTGGGGGAGGCGTGCCCAGTCAGCGTGACAAAGAACGCCGGCGTCAGAAGGATGATGACCCAGACGACCACGGGGATTAGGGCCAACACCACCAGCATGCGCCGCCGCATGAGGAAGGTGGCGGGCGCGACGAACAGCAGCAGTGGGAGGCCGGCGTACGGCAGGAAATTTGCTAGGCCGTCAACCGCCCACACGAGATACTCCCGCCTCCGGCCTCTGATCGCCGGTAGCCTATTATGTTCGCATACCTGACGGCAGATCGTGCGTCCGCCCTCGGCGCGCGGCGGGCGGAGGTGGGATGACGGACCAACCACCTTCGCGCATGCGCCGCTGGATTCCTGACCACGACGTCCTCCCGCCGACGCGGCTGCTGATCCGGATCGCGGCACTGGTGTTGTTTGTTGTGGTTGGCGACCGGGTGACGGTCTTTATGACTCACCGCGAGTGGGCTCTGGACCGCGACGCCGTGATCGCGGTGCGTCTCCTCACCTCCCTGCCAGTCATCCGGTATCCCTTCGAGGGGTTTGTGGTTGCCCTCGAAATCGACAAATGGGACTGGTTCTGGCTCGCCGCGGGTGACCAGCCGGAAGCGTCTCAGACTATCTACCAGGAATGGGACAAGGTTCTCGACCTCTTCGTCCTCGCGATGGGATTGGTGGCGTCTCTGCGTTGGCCGGATGCGACGGTCCGCCGCCTTCTTGCCCTGACATTCGTCCTACGGGTGGCGGGCGTGGCCGCGTTCCTCCTGACTGAGCAACGCTGGCTGCTGGTGGCGTTCCCGAACGTTTTTGAGAACCTGTTCCTGATGTACGCGGTGTTCCGTCTCATCTCCGGGCGCGGCCACATGCTGGTCGGTCGCCGGTCGACGATCCTCGTCAGCCTGGTGGCGCTCGCACCAAAGCTTGTGGAGGAATACTTCCTCCACATGCTCAACCGTCGTCCGTGGGACTGGGTCCCGTTGCCGGTCCCGGACGGCATCGAGCCGAGGATCTGGATCGTCGCCATGTACCTTCCGGCGCTGATCTCTGTGTTCCTGCTGGCTCAACGGACGGCGCTCGAAGTGGATAGCGAAGTTGCGCCGGATGGGCAGGTGATGCTGCGTGAGTCTGGTTAAGGTTCGAGGAACCATCCGACGCCGCCCGGCTGTGCGCCTCGGCTGAGGCTGACCACTCGCAGCCACCGCCTGCATTTCGAGCCGTCGAGGCTACACTCCTGGCGAGGTCTGAATCCTGACGCCGATGGGGGCTGCATGTCACGGCTGAGCGAGACATTTCAGTTGGGTTCCCTGACGATCTCGGCACTCAGTGACGGCGCACCTGACCGGGCGTTGGGCGGTTTCTTTCATGGGATTGAACCGGCGGAGTGGATGCGGGCGCTGGGAATCACCAGCCCCGATTCCCCGGTGCCTTTCAACTTCGGCTCCTTCCTCGTGAGAGGAGATGGGCACACCACGTTGATCGATACCGGCAACGGCGTCCGAGGGAAGACGATGGGTGTCCCCGGTGGCGGTGAGCTGCTGCGACGGATCGCCGAACTCGGTGTCCGCCGCGAAGATGTGGATCGCGTATTGCACACGCATCTGCACGGTGACCACTGCGGCTGGGATATCGACGACGAGTTGGACGGCGCGGTGACGTTTCCGAGCGCTCAGGTGTTCGTGCATGAGAAGGAACTGGAGTACTGGACGGGTGCGGCGTCGGACGGGAACCAGCAGGCCGCCTACACGCGCACGCGGGTGCTCCCGTTGCGGGTCGCGGACCGTATCCGAACATTCGCAGGCGAGTTTGCGGTGTCCGACATCGCGACGATGGTTCCCACGCCAGGGCATACTCCCGGGCACTGTTCCGTCATGCTTATCTCGCAGGGCCAGCACCTTCTGATAATAGTCGGGGACGCGGCGCATCATCCCGTCCACTTCGAACACCACGACTGGATTCCGGGAGTGGACCTCGACCCGGCGGAGTCGCAGCGGTCGCGCGCGAAGCTCGCCGCGCTTGCGGCGGACACAGGCGCACTGGTGACCGGAGGGCACTTCCCGATCCTGACGCTCGGCCGCGTTCGTCGCGTGGACATGGGCTACCGCTTTGAAAGCGTGTAGTCGACTCCGAGCGGCGAACTACAAGGCACGAGGAGGATGATGTGACCCACTATGACATGGCGGTCGTCGGAGGCGGGATTGCAGGCTTGAGTGCCGCGTTGGTTGCGCGGCAAATTGGCCTGAGCGCCATCGTGGTCGACCCCCTGCTGGGCGGTGGGCAACTGGTCAATATCGACCGGATCGACAACTACCCTGGCCTCGGCGCCGCGAAGGGGTTTGAGGTCGGTCCCCAGCTGGCGGGCGAAGTGATGGAGTCGGGCGCTGCGTTTGACATCACCACCGTCACCGGTATCAGTCGTGGAGCGGACGCGTTCACGCTCTCGCTCGACAGTGGTGGGACGGTGGTGGCGCGCGCGGTGGTCATCGCCGTGGGCTCGCAGGTCCGGTTCGCCGGCCTCCCCGGTGAGGAGGAGTACCGCGGGCGCGGTGTCTCGTATTGCGCCGTGTGTGACGGACCGTTCTTCGCGGGCAAGGTGGTCGTCGTTGCGGGTGGGGGCGACTCTGCCGCCGACGAGGCGGTACACCTTGCGACGTTGGCCGGGCAGGTCGTGCTGATCCACCCCGGCGCGGAGATGCATGCGATGGCCCTTGGGCGCGAACGCGTGGACGCTACCGCGAAGGTGCGGCGGATCGCGGGCTCCCGTGCGACTGCCATCCTCGGTGGGACAGAGGGTGTCACCGGCGTCCGGATTCGAGAAGAATCCGGAGTTGAGCGAGATCTGCCCGCCGACGGGGTCTTCCTGTACACCGGCCTACAGCCCAACACGGCGTTCCTGCGAGGTGTGGTTGCAATGGATGACAATGGCCATCTGGCGGTGAATCACGCACTGGAAACCGATGTCCCGGGCATCTTCGCCGCCGGCGATATCCGTCAAGGCTCCGCTCGGCTGTTGATCGCCGCCGCCGGGGACGGTGCCTCTGCGGCTGTCCGTGCCGCCGAGTGGTTGCGCCGAGGCCGTCCCGGCGTTTAGCCGCCGCACGACGTCGTTCGATCTCTGGACGCTTCTGTTACCGTGCGCCCGCACGTCCCCAGCCCAACCCGGACGGGGACATGGGGAGGAGCACTGATGACCCCGAAAGCCGTCTCCGCCACATCGCTTGACCAGCTGACCGACAGCGCCCGAGCGCTGCTCCGGGGGGCGGTCGACATCCACGTCCACGCCGCGCCCGACCCGTTTACCGCGCGCCGTACCGATTCCCGCGAGCTCGTCCGGCTGTCGCGGGAATCGGGGATGGGCGGGATGGTGCTGAAGAGCCACGACTACCCCACCCAACCGCTTGCGTGGGCGCTCAACGACGAATTCGACAGCATCGATGTCTACGGCAGTATGGCGCTCGACTGGGGCGTCGGCGGTCTGAACCCGGACGCGGTCCAGGTGTCTCTGAACATTGGTGCGCGAGTCGTCTGGATGCCGACCTTCGACGCAGCGAACTCACGAGGGCGCTCTGGACACTTCTTCAGCAAAGGCCCCGGGATCAGCGTCCTGGACGCCGCCGGCAAACTGGTTCCAGCCTGCCACGACATCCTCGATCTGCTCCACGCGCACGACGCTGTGCTGGCGAGTGGCCACATCTCACCCGACGAGACGCTGGTTCTGCTACGCGAGGCACGCCACCGAGGAGTGCGCTCGGTGATCACGCACGCTTCGTTCGGGATCCCGGTCGAGGTGCAGCAGGAACTCGCGGGCCTCGGCGTCTTCATTGAGCATTGTGGTCTGGCGGCGTTCCGCGCGGACGATGGCGAGTCGGTCCGGTCGATCGCGCAGCAGATCCGGTCGGTCGGAGTGGAGCATGCCATCTGCTCGACCGACCTTGGCCAGGCGCAGAATCCAGATCCGCCACTCGGCCTCGGCATCTGGATCGACTGCTTGCTTGAGCAAGGTTTCACAACCGGCGAGGTACGCCGGATGGTTCAGGAGAACCCGCGGGCGCTCATTGGCGGGCCGCCGTTCCTTCCGCCGCCAGGCGGGCATTAACCTTGTTGGGAGGCCAGCGTAGCCCGCACGGCCTCGCTGGCTGTGGTAGGTTTCGCCCGGCGCGCCGCTTCGATGTGCATGCGCCAGAAGGGGTGGCAACGATGTCGAAAGTCGAGCTGTACAACCCGACAGCGCCCGAGCCGTCCGCGCAGGGATCGGTGCAAGATCTACCGGAGCTCCGCGAGTCCATCGTCGCGGTGCTCGAGAACGGCAAACAGCACGCCGAATTGATTCTGACGCAGATCGCCAAGAACCTGAGCGAGAAGTATGGGGTCGTCCACTCAATGACCCGGCATAAGCCGGTGTCGACCCCGGCAGACCCGGCGATCCTCGACGAGCTGGCGCAGAACGCGGACTGGGTACTGGTCGGGAGTGCTGACTGAGGGTCATGCACGGCGTGGAGTATCCACGCTGCCATCGAACTCGAGAAGCGAGGCACCCCGAGCGTCACTTTGGCGTCGAGCGCGTTTATTCAGCTCGCCCGTCTGCAGGCACGCGCGATGGGTTATCCGGACCTCCGTATCGTCGTCATCGAGCACCCGCTTGGCGGGATCGAGCCGGACGAGGTACTGGCGAAGGTGCCTGATGCCGCCGCGGCAGTGAGCAGCCTGATGGGCGTCGATTAGACCGGGCCGAAGCCTCGCGTTTCTCGTCGCCTCCATCGCAGGTGAGGCGATGTCTGTCGTGTGCTGGTGTGTGTCCGAGGGGAGCAGGCAATGGCGGTCAATCTCGATTTCCCGCCGATCGTCGAACTCGACGACTCCCTTGACGCGATCCAGGACTTCTTCGAGACGCAGGGGTGGACGGATGGGCTGCCGATCGTCCCGCCCACGCGCCCACGCGTCCAGGAAATGATGAAGCACCTGGACTATGCACCGAACGACATCGTCGCCCGCCTTGGCCCGCGCAACGGCGAGGCCACTCTGCTCCGCATTGCGACGAACGCGGTGATGGCGGGTTGCCGGCCTGAATACCTGCCGGTGGTCGTCACCGCTCTGCAGGCGGTCGCGGAGGAGCCATTCAACTTGAATGGCATCCAGTCCACGACTCACCCGTGCGCCGTCTTCATGTTGGTGAACGGGCCGATCGCGCATGAGCTGGGGATCAACAGCGGTCCGAACGTGTTTGGGCAGGGCTGGCGGGCAAACACGAGCATCGGACGGGCCGTCCGGCTCGCCCTGACCAACATCGGCGGCGGTACACCTGGCGACGGTGACCGCGCTACCCATGGCACGCCCGCGAAGATCTCGTTCTGCGCGGCGGAGAACGAGGCGGAGAACCCCTGGCAGCCGCTTCATGTCGAACACGGCTTCCAGCCGGACGACAACGTGGTCACTGTTGTCGCGTGCGAAGGGCCGCACAATATCAACGACCACGGCAGCATCAGCGGCCTCGGTATCCTCACGACCATCGCGATGTCGATGCGCCAGGCTGGCAGCAACAACATTGGCGGGCATGGTGAGCCGGTGTTGGTGTTCGGGCCGGAGCACGCTGCCCAAGTGGCCCGGGATGGCTACTCGAAGGACGACGTGAAGCGCTTCGTCTATGAGCACGCTTTGTTCCGGGTGGCCGAGTGGTCGCCTGACTGGCAGCAGAGCGAGCGGTTCACTCGCCTCAAAGAAGAGACGGGGCAGGCGGAGTTCTCCCGCGTCCTGGAACGCTGGCAGGACCTCGACGTCATCGTGGCGGGTGGCCCCGGAAAGCACAGCGCTTGGATGCCGACCTTCGGCGGCACGGGCACCGTGATGCGCCGCATTGAGCGCGCCGACGGCTCGCCGGTCAGGTCAGTCTTCAAGCCGTGACCGCGGACGCGGTCGTGCCGGTCGACGCACGGCCGCTCCACCAGCGGCTGACCGACCTTGCCACGACGTTCGACGACTGGGCGGTCGCGAACGAGCGCCTCTACCGTGCGCGCCTGACGGACGGGCTTCCTGTGGTCCCCCCGTCCGAGGCACGCATCGCCGCGATGCTTGCGGGCGCGGACGCCGGGGTGCGCCCCACGATCATGCCGATTCCGCCGGGCTTTGCGGTTCCGACCATGTGGGAGGCGGCGGCGTGCGCCGTGATGGCGGGATGCGCCCCCGGCGTCCTGCCGTTGATCGCTGCCGCGCTTGGCGCCGTGACCGATCCCACGTTCAACCTGCTTGGCATCCAGACCACAACCGGTGCTGCTGCGCCGCTGTTCATCGTGAACGGCCCGGTTACGTCGATGCTGGGGATCAATGCGGGACATAACGTATTGGGTCCCGGCCACCGAGCGAACGCCACGATCGGCCGCGCGTTACGGCTCATTCTGCAAAACGTCGGGCTCGCCCTGCCCGGTAGTGGTGATATGGCAACTCAGGGGCACCCCGGCAAATACTCGTGGCTCATCGCCGAAAACGAGGCCGCCAGCCCCTGGGGGCCACTCCATGCCACGCGCGGATTCGGCACGCAGACCAGCGCGGTCACCGCCGTCGGCGCGGTCGGGAACGTCGAAATGGTGCTTCCGGTCACCAGCCCGGAGGCGCTCGTCACCACCATCGCGCGATCCATGACCATCGGTGGGAATATCGGACGCCTGAGTTTCGGCGCAGGCGAGGCACTGGTGCTGCTACCGCCCGAGTGCGCGGACTACCTCACACGCCATGGCTGGTCACGGTCAGACCTCCAGCGTGCCGTGTCCGCGGAGGCGACCATACCCCTCGCGTGGCTGCCGAAGAACGCCGCGACGCGTATCCGAGTGGCGCGCGAGGAGGCCGGACTGCCGCCGGATGACGTGGTGAATGCGGTGCGCGCGCCAGAGTCGATCATCATCGTTGTCACGGGTGGGGTCGGGCACAAGGCCACCTTCGTGCCGACGTGGGCCGGGGGGACCGCAGCGGTTACCCGGGAGATTGTGCCGCTCTGACTGGGTGAGGCGGCGGGACGGAGCGGGGGCGATGTCCGGCCTGTTGATCAGCAGGATGTTCCTCGAACGGTTCGGCGAGCGGCTGCGCGAGGTCGAGGCGGAGCCCGGTCGGCCAGTTGAACATGTCGTCATCGATGTTGAGTCAGGCATGCCGCTGCCGCCCGCGGAACTTGACCGTGTCGAGATCGCCTTCTTCTCAAACGATGCTCGCTATCGACGGCAGCCGTTCATCGATGCGCTAGAGCGATCGCAGAACCTCAAATGGCTCCAGCTCTTCTCGGTCGGCGTTGACCAGAAGGCGTACCCCTCGCTCCGCTCACGAGGTGTGACGATCACCAATGCGCCTGGGGCAAATGCCGAACCGATCGCGTGGACGGCGATGGGGGCGATCCTGTGGCTCGGACGTCCGTTTCGACACTGGGCCGGAGCGCAGGGGCGGCGTGCCTGGGACCCGATCCACTACGACGACGCGCCGCGTGATCTGGCCGGGCAGACGATGGTGATCCTCGGCATCGGACAGATCGGCGGCCGTGTGGCGCGCCACGCCCGGTATCTGGGGATGCGTGTGGTCGGCATCCACCGCCATCCAACCCCTGACGACCCCGTAGACGAGTCCTATCCGCCGTCCGCCCTCCCCTCGATTCTCCCGAGTGCCAACTGGCTCGTGGTCGCGTGCCCGTTGACCGACGAGACGCGCGGACTCGTGGACGCGGACCTGCTAGCCGCGTTGCCGCGTGGCGCGCACCTGTTAAACCTCGCGCGCGGGGCGGTCGTCGTCGAACCTGCGCTCATCGAGGCGTTGCGGACGGGGCACCTCGGTGGCGCCTATGTGGATGTTGCTTCGCAGGAGCCGCTTCCCCCGGAGTCTCCACTCTGGGATGCGCCCAACCTGATCCTCAGCCCCCACAACGCGGCGATCTCGGCGAGTTATCCGGCGGCGTCCGCCGAGTGCTTCTTCGCGAACTTCCGCCGGTGGCGCCGAGGTGAACCACTCGAAGGGCTCGCCTAGCCTCCAGTCTGTCGGCCAGCGCGCTAGATGAGGATCGCACTGCCGAGTTCACGCGCACGGGCACGCAATTCCTCGACCAGAGTGCGGTGCAGAGGGATGCCAGCACGTGATCGTTCCTCGAATGTCTTCGCCTCCGGGTCGCCCGCAACGAGGACGTGGTCGGTGCCGGGTTCGGGGGGAGTCGCGTGTAGTGCGGCGATCATTTCGTCCATCATGGCTTTGAACTCGGCGACCGGCCGGAACTGGCGGATGTCGATCGCCATCATCCAGCTGTGGTTGTCGCCGGCCGGTAGACGTCCGCTGTAGCCGCCGCCGGAAAGCACGCCGGTCAGTACGTCGACCATAACGCCAAGTCCGTACCCCTTGTGGCCGCCGAGGCTCAATGAGCCTCCGAGCGGGTTCAGTGCCCAGTCATGGTCAGCAGGGGCGGGCGGTGTCGTTACCGGTTCACCGTGTCGGTCCACGACCCAGCCTTCCGGCATCGACACGCCGAGCCGGCGAGCGAGTCCGACCTTGCCGCTGGCCACGGTGCTCGTCGCCATGTCGAGCACAAAGGGACGCTCGTGCCAGGTGGGCGCGGCAAAGGCGATCGGGTTTGTGCCCACGCGTGCCTCCACGCCGCCGGCGGGTCGGGCGTGGCGCGTGCTATTCGTCATGGCCACACCGATCATGTCGTGTTCCAGCGCCATCATCGCGTAGTACGCGACCATACCGATGTGATGACCGTCGCATACAGCGACTTGCCCCACGCCGGTTGCGCGCGCTTTCTCGATCGCCATCTCCATCGCGCGGTGCGCGCCGACATAGCCGAGGCCGTTGCCATTCGAGAGCAGGGCGGTGGCCGGACTGTCGGAGAGGACGCGCAATTCCTGCGGGATGGTGTACCGCCCTATGCGGATTTCTTCGGTGTAGCGGATCGAACCGTTGACGCCGTGCGTGTCCACGCCGCGTAAGTCGGCGGTGACGAGGATTTCGGCGGTCAGTCGGGCATGACCGTCCGGGACGCCGCATGCGCGGAACATTCCAGCGACATGCGCACGCAGCAGATCCGGTGCGACTCGGATGGCGTCGCCTTCGGACACTTTCATGAAGTCGAGCGCCATGGGATAGTCCCCTTCGCTGACGCTTGAGTCTGCAACTGTACGATGGTCTGACAAGAAGCCGGCGGGCTTCTCCGACGATCGAATGTGAGGGGGGCGCCCTTCCAGGCTAACCGCGTGGCAGGCCCAGCCCGCGTGTGGCGATGATGTTGCGGTTCACCTCGCTGGTACCCCCGGCGATCGTCGCCGAGACCGTGGAGAGGTAGAGATGGCTGTATTCACCGCCGAGCGGCGCCCGGGGTTCGCCCTTCGCCAGCACACCGTATAACCCGAGCATGTTGACTCCCCGGCGTGCGTTCCGCTGCTGCAACTCAGTGCCGAACGATTTCGAGATCGAGCTTTCGGCATTCGGGATCAGCCCCTTGCTCTGCATCCACGTCACGCGATAACCGAGGTATCGCGCAACGATCATCTCGATAGCCGTGTCTGCGAGCTTCAGGCGGTTCTCGTCTGTGTCCGCGATCCGCCGCCCGGCCCCGGCCGAATCCGGCTGCTTGGCGAACTCCGTCAGCCGGTTGAACGGGCCGATCATGCCCGCCATCCGGAAGATGCCGCTACGCTCGAAGTCCAGCGCTGTCGCGGCGATGTACCAGCCGCGGTTCTCCTCGCCGATGATGTTCTCAGCGGGGACGCGTACGTCTTCGAAGAAAGTTTCGTTGAACTCTGCGCCGCCATGCATCTGCTGGATAGGACGGACGGTAATGCCGGGCGTCTTCATGTTGAGCATGAAGTAGGTGATGCCGCGGTGCTTCGCTGCCTGTGGGTCTGTGCGCGTCAGCACATGGATCCAGTCGGCGTGTCGGGCGCCGCTTGTCCAGATCTTCTGGCCGTTGATGACGAACTCGTCGCCGTCGCGCACCGCCCGTGTCTGCAACGATGCGAGGTCCGATCCGGCACCTGGCTCTGAGAACCCCTGACACCAATTCACTTCGCCATGGGCGATTTTCGGGAGGTGTTCGTCCTTCTGCTTTTGCGTACCGTGGATCATCAGTACCGGGCCCACCCGGTCGGCACCTTGGCCGCCGTTTGGAACACCGTTGATCGATGACTCCTCCATGAAGATCAACTGCTGGAAATGGCTCGCCCCTCGTCCGCCATACTGCTTAGGCCATGCCATCGTCAGCCAACCATTGTCGGCCAGTGCCTTCACGTAGGCCCGAGATGTTTCGTCCGCGCCGCTGCGCGCCGAGCCCCCACTCCAGTGCGTCCGGATGAATGCCTGCACTTCCTGCCGGAATGCCTGATGCTCTTCACTCCACGAGAAATCCACGGTGGCCTCCTCGGCGCGGGTTGCCCGCTCATGTGTCAGTCGATCCTACCGCCTGCTGCTCTAGATAAGCCGTGCGGTTCCCCGGCACGCTAGGCATACGGTTGCCGGGATAGTGTTCTATTTCTATGAGATTCATGAATATCTTCTGGAAGATTCCATGGATGTCCGGACTGGCCATCACTGGGATGCTGACAGCTGTTGGAAGGGCCGGGCGCATCGCGCCCGGCCCTTTGTGATCTCGTCAGGGGGCAGGTGTCGCGTTCAGTCTCCGGACACGATCCGCGTCCTCGCGTCGAGTTCCTCGTAGTACGCCCGGACGCGGCCCAGGGCCTGGGCGCCGGCCCGGAACGAGGGGTAGACCGGGAAGCCGGCCCTGGCCACATGGAC
>QZJI01000007.1 GCA_003599735.1 Dehalococcoidia bacterium
CTCCACGGCGGCGCCCTGACCGCGCACACCTGGGACATGGCCGCCCTGCTCCTGCGCGACCGCTACCACGTGATCGCCCCCGACCAGCGAGGCCACGGCGACACCGGCTGGACGCCCGAGTCGCAGGCACACGAAGACAACGGCGACCTGATGCTGCGTGACACCGAGGCGTTCATCGAACACCTCGGCTTCCCAACGATCATCCTCTGCGGCATGTCGATGGGCGGCCAGAACTCAATCCGCTACGCCGCGCGCCACCCGGAACGGCTGTCGCGCCTGATCATTGTGGACATCGCACCTGTCACGATGCGGGAAGGCCAGATCGAGATGGAGGCGTTCCGCGTCGAGACGGAGACGATGAGCCGCTTCGAGGATTTCCTGGAGCGCGCGATCAAGTTCAACCCGCAGCGGAAGCCCGCCCACCTGAAGTACAGCCTGCTGCACTCGCTCAAGCAGACCGCGGATGGTTGGACCTGGAAGCAGGCACACCGCGCGGCCCCGACGCAAGTGGACGAGGCAGCGATGAAGGCCGCCGCGCAGAAGCGCAGCGAGGCTCTGTGGGCGGACGTCCGCGCGATCACCACGCCGACGCTCCTCATGCGCGGCTCGATCTCGAAGATCCTCGCACCGGAGGTGGCGGCCGAAGTGGTGAAGACCATGAAGGACGCGGAACTCGTGGTGATCGAAGGCGCGGGCCACTCCGTGCAGGGCGACCAACCCGCCGCGTTCGCGCGCGAGGCGATGGCCTGGTTGGACCGCCGCGCCTAGCGCCCGCTAGAACCCCTCGGGCATGTGCGGCGCGTAGGCCGTCGCGAAGATCGCGTCGGCACGCCGCACCGCGGCCGCGTCGCCCGAGAGCATCCCGGCGCGCTCGATGCGCGTCGCGGAGCGAAACCCCGTCAGCAGCGACGCCAACGCGTTGACCGAGAGGTCGAGGTCGGCGGCAGCGCCCTCGGCGGGCGTCACGCGCGACTGATCACCGTCCGTCTCGAAGCGCCAGAAGCCGTCGTTCCACGGCGCGAAGTCGTCGTGGACGCGCAGCGTCAGGGTGCCGGCCGCGCTGTAGGGGCGGGCTTCGAGGGCGCGCGGGACATCGATGATCCGCACCCACATCGCGTCGCCGGTGGCGCGGCGCAACTCTCGCGGTTCGAGGAGGAGGTCGGGCAGCGGGTCGTCCGGTTCTACTCCCCCGAATCGCGCACGCAACACCAGATCATGCGCACGGACGTACTGCCAGAGCGCGCGCCGGGCGTCGAGGTCGAGCACGAAGAAGTCGCGCACCTCCATCTGCTGATCGGGGCCCGGTTCGTTCGGGATTTGGTTCTCCTTCGATTTGTAGACCATCACCCCGCGCGCCCGGCCGGTCGCGTCCTCAGCGACGGCGACGTAGTGGCCCTGCCGCTGCGCCTCCCACCACTGATGAGCCCAGCGCGCGGCGTCACGCATCGGGACGAGGTTGCGTGGCGCTGCCCATTCCTCGTGGACACGCTCCGCCACCGCGCGGTCGGCGGCGGACGACTGGTCGATCAGACGCACCTCGCCGTCCCAGGTGAACGGCTCACGCAACGCGACGAACCGCGGGTCCACGTGGTACGTCACGTACTCGGAACCGCGCCCGTAGCCGAAACGCTGGTAGATCGCACCCATGGAGGCCCACAGCATGACCATCGGCTCTCCGCGTTCGCGGTGGACCTCCATCGCCCGCGCCATCAGCATGCGCAGATGGCCGCGCCGCCGGAACTGCGGGTACGTACCGACCGCGGTGACGCCGGGGATCGAGGTGGGCCGGCCATTCAGCCGTACCTGCCAGGGGATCCACTCGTACGTGGTCGTGACTTTGCCATCGATGAAGACGCCGAGCCGGCACTCCGCCGGCAGCGGCGATGGCATCATCGCGTAAGTACGGACGTCCTCGGGCGAAGAGGCGAACACGTAGTGCGGCACCGCGTCGAAGGCGGAGAGCTCGGCCTCGGTCGCCGTGCGTATCTCGATCTGGCGCGGGCGACGCCCCGGCACTATGGCCGCCGTGCCGCGAGGGCCTCGGCGACGCCGGGCTCGCTCCAGACGATGTTCTTCGCATGCAGTTCGGCAATCTGCTCGGCGGTGTAGCCGAGTTCGGCCAGCAACGCGTCCGTGTGCTCGCCGGAGGCCGGGCCGGGGCCGAGCCGGACAGGCGTCCGTCGCATGCGGACGACGGGGCCGTGCCGCCGGTATGCCCCGAGCGCGAGGTGTTCCACCGTCGTGGTGTACTCGTTCACCTTCATCTGCTCGTCGCGGAAGAAGAACTCCGGGGGCGTCGGGCCATCCGCGCGCACGCAGCCGATGCCCGCCACCGTCAGCAGCTTCTCCCATTCGTCCGCCGTGTCCGTACGGAACATCTCCGCGAGGAGATGCGTGAGCGCCTCAGCATTCGCCTCGCGCGCGACCCGCGTGTTGAAGCGCGGGTCGACGGCAAGCTCCGGACTGCCGATGCGGCGGCAGAACCGCACCCATTCCTTCTCCAGCAGCATGCCGAGGAAGACCCAGCCGTCTTTGCATTCGTACAGCCGGTAGAGCGGGCCCGTCCCGTGCAGCCCCTCATCGATTTTCGGGCGCGGCTCCCGATCCTCGTACCAGAAGAAGTCGTCGGCGTTCGCGTACGCGTTCGCCCCCATCATGTCGATGAAGATCTCCTGCCCGCGGCCGGTCCGCTGCCTCGCCATCAGGCCAAGCATCGCCGTGGTCGCGACGACCGCGGAGGTGTTGGGGTCCGGGTTCACCTCGTTGGCTCGGAACAGCCGTCGGGCGCCCTCGCGGATCACCTTCAGGTCGTCGGACGCCGGAGGCATGCCGCCAGCCTGGTACTGCGCGCCGCCGAGGGCCGCCCCGGGGATCGGATGCGTCGCCGGCCGGTGCGCGCCAGGGCCGTCCGGCCCGTAGCCGTTCACGTTCACGTAGACGATGTCCGGTTTGACCTGCTTCGCCTGCTCGTACGCCATGCCAAGCCGTTCCGGCACGCCCGGCCGGAAGTTATGGACGATGATGTCCGCCTGCGCGATCAACGCATGCACGATCGCCTGCCCCTGCGGGTCCTTCAGGTCGACCGAGATGCTCTCCTTGCCGGCGTTCGTCTTGAGCGCGCCTAGAGAACCGCTCCCCATCCACCGCCACGGGTCGCCGCCGACCTGCTCGATCTTGATCACCCGCGCACCGAGGTCGGCGAGGTGCGAACAACCAAGCGGGGCCGCGATGATCGTCGAGAAGTCGAGCACCGTGACGCCCTCCAGCGCCGCGCTCGGCGGCTGCTGTCCGACCAAAGGCTGCCACGGCACGCGCTTCGGCTCGCTGAGGATCGACATCGTGTGCTGGCCGACCGCCGCAATCTCGCCGCGCGGGACACCGGGCGTCTCCGTCAGCCGCGCGACCGGGCCGATCTGGCGCATCGGCGGGCGCTCGTGCTTCGCCTCGCCAAAATAACCGAGGACCGCCTCCATCACGGACGTGGCGGATTTCAGCCGGGAGCCGCGCGGGTCCTTCACCTCAATAACGTGGCCGTTCGCCGCCACATCCGGATCATCCAGCGCCTCCTGCGTGGTGTGGTACGGGTGCGCGACTACGCCGCCCTGCGCGGTGAAGATCTCCATCCACTCGTCCGCGGTCTTCTCCCGCATCCGCGTGAGCATCCGGTCGCGGAACGCCTCGCGGACCTCCTCCGCCCACATTGCGGGGGAGCCCTCGTGCTCGCCGTCGGCGTAGATGTCGACCATGTCGGTGGCCGCGACGAAGTTGTCGAACAGATGCTGGAGCAGGTTCCCCATCTGGATCCACTTCCCGTCCTTCGTCAGGGCGGGGTGGTAGTTAATCGTCGGCATCGTGGGTACCGGCGGCGCGGGCCATTTTTCGGGCTCGCGTTCCCTCAACGAGGACATCAGCAGCCCGCCCATGTCGTACGACATCAGCCCCTGCAGCAAGCTTGTCTCCACGTACTGCCCGTAGCCGAGGCGGTCACGCGCGACGAGACCCGCGAGGATCCCGGTGACTGCCGCTTGCGAGGCCGCGTGCGAGGCGACCTGGACCGCGGCGAACTGCGGGCCGGGGCGCGGTGCCACGCCCGAGAACGACATCATCCGCCCGGCCTTCGCGGCAACGACACCCTCGTATCCCGGGTACCCGACGTACGGGCCGTACGGCCCAAAGCCCGAAATGTTGCAGTAGACAATGCCCGGGTTGCGATACGCGAGCACGTCGTAATCACAGCCGAGGTCCACCGCCGCCTGTCCGCGGAACGACGTGACGACAACATCCGCCGTCTCGACCAGCTGTGCGAGGCGCTGTTGTTCGACTTCGCGCTTGAGGTCGAGCTCTACCGAGCGTTTGCCGCGCAGCCACACGGGCGCGGAGGCCATGAAGCGAAAGGGATCACCGCCGGGACGCTCGACCTTGATCACATCGGCGCCGAAGTCCGCCAGGACCATCGTCGCCATGCCGCCTACCGGGCCGCTGGTGAGGTCAATCACACGTATGTTGTCGAGCGGTCCTGGCATCACGGTCTCCTCGGCGTCGCGCGGCGCCACACAACGCAGTGCGGCGCGCCGCAGTGTACCGGAGCCTAGCGCACCGCCGTCACCATCTCCTCGCCCGGCAACGACGCCGCGGCCTCGCCCAGAGCGCGCGTGAGCACCTCGAACTCCTGCGCCACTGCCTCAGCGCCGCCGGACGCGATGAGACGTCGCGCGACCGCCCGGGCGAGGTCACCCGCGTGCTGCGTCGCCCGCACGTCGCGAAAGCCGGCCGCGCGCAACGCCTCGACGAGCCACGGCGTCGTCCACCGGCGCAGTTCCACCACCATCGAGGCCCGCGCGAGCGGCGCGAGCCGTCCGATCAGCGGAACGCCCAGCAGAGAGCCGGGACGCAGCAGCGTCTCGCCATAGGCGCGTGGTTCATCCGCGCTTGCGATCAACGCTTCACGGTGCGCCTCGGCCGCCACACCGTCCGAGGGCAGCAGTAGCAGGTAGCGGCGTTCGCGCGCGGGTGTCTGCGAGCGCCGGGCGTAGACGTACAACAGCCCGTCCAGCGCCTCGGTCAGCGCGACCGTCTCGATCTCCGGCGCCGGCAGCCGCCACACCTGGTATGAGGCGCGCAGCACACCGCCGGGCCGGAGCACTCGCGCGATCTCTTCGAACACCGACTCTGGATTCGGTGTCTCCTCCAACGAGGCCGCCGCCGTCACGAGGTCGACTGTGCCGTCATCGAAGGGGAGCGCGTCCGCCGACGCCGTCACGAACGAGGCGTTCATGACGGCGAGACGCACCGCGTTCGCGGCGCAGACCTCGGTACGACGTGACGCCGGGTCGACGCCGGTCACGCGCGCGTGAGGCAACGCCCGCGCCAGCGGGATGGAGGGCCACCCGTCGCCGGGGCCAATATCGACCACCGTACGGGCCTCGGGCAGGACGGCGGCATAGTCGGCGATCCGTGCGGCGGCGGCCCAGTGATCTTCGCGTTGCGCGTCGTAGGGGACATCGACGGCGGGGAGGTTGCCGCTCGTCCACAGTCGCGTGCGCTGGTAGACGGCACGCGCGGCGTCGCTCGCCTCGGGTGGCGCGAGCATTCGCCACCGCCATTCGAGGTCGGTCAGGTCGTCAGGCGTCACGAGTGTCATCGACGGGTGATAGCAGAGGGGCAGCCACCGTGCGATGGCTGCCCCTCGATGAGTTGGAACCGGCGTGTGCTACGGGTCGATGCGCGCGGAGGCGCTGCCCTGCACCACTTCCTTACCGTCCTGGTTCACCGTGCTCAGCTTCAGGTCGACGAAGTGCTGCCCGCCCTCGGAGCGGACGGCCTCCACCTCGGCCTTCGCGGTGAGCGTGTCGCCCGGGAAGACCTGCGAGACGAAGCGGACACCGAATTTCGTGAGGCGTCCGTCGCCCACGTAGTCTGTCAGCATCTTCCCGGTGAGGCCCATCGAGAGCATCCCGTGCGCGAAGATCGACGGATATCCCGCGACCTGCGTGGTGAAAACCTCGTCCGTGTGCAACGGGTTGTAGTCACCGGAAGCGCCGGCGTACTGCACGATCTGAGTACGGCTCAACTCCCGCACCACCACCGCCTCGTGCTTGTCGCCGACCTTCACCTGGCTTGCCTTGAGCGCCATCGAGGTCCCCCTAGCCCTGCGACACCGGGCGCTCGGTTTGCACACCGACCGACCGTGCCGTAATCACGAGGTTGTTGTTCTGGTCGTAGTACTCCGTGATCGATTCGGAGAACTTCAGCTTGCCAGCGCGGCGGCCCTCTGCCTCCCAGGTCTTCCCTGGCTTGTTCACGGAGTGCAGCACATCGCCGGGTTTCAGGTGACGGTGGTACTCGTAGTGCTGTTCGGCGTGCAGCCCGGAGCCGCCGCCGCCACCCCGCGGCGCTTCCTCCGCCGGCGGCTCGGCGTTGCTGCCGCTCGGGCTCTTGCCGGAGCCGAACCAGCGCTGGCCGATCTTCGGCCGCAAGCCGTAGTCCGGCTCGAACTGCGCCGAGGCCTGCACGAACGTCGGCGGGGCGATGATGCCGCCTGGCTCCGTCTTCTTCGCCGCTTCCTCGTCGTAGTAGATCGGGTTCGCGTCGCCCACGGCGCGCGCGAACAACATGATGTGCCCGGCTTCCACCGGGAATCGGTCGACCATCTCGGCCTCCTCGAATGCAGTCGTCCCTTTCGAGGTGGACGCCGTCACTGCTGGTTCGCGCGGCATCGTACCGCCCACCTCAAATGGTGTGCGTGGTGTACGCGATAAAAAAGACGCTGGTTAGAAGGGCGCGCCTGTACGGATCCAGCGCTCCGCCCCGTAGACCACCAGTAACACAGCCGTAATAGCCAGCCACTTCCAGTAGTACTTGCCGGGGTCTTCGAGGAGATTCATGGCCTCAGCCTAACGCTTCGGCGACTGTCCGCGCGATGGGCAGGCTTGCCGTCAGCCCGGGTGACTCGATACCGCCAAGGTGGACGTAGCCGCGGTCGTGCCAGATCAGGAAGTCGACCAGCCCTTGGTCCGGCCGCTGGATCTTCGGGCGGTAGCCCACCTGTCCGGGGGCGATCTGGTCTTCCCGCAGCCCCGGCAGGAACCGCTGGCCCGCCGCCAGGAACCGGGCTCGCCACTCCGCTTCATCCGCCTGCCGGTAGTCGAGCGACGCCCCCTCCGGCAGCCACTCGGTCGCGGGCCCCAGGTGCGCGCCGCCATCCGTATCTACCGTGAGGTGCAGCCCAAGCCCCCCAGCCTGGTGTTCCGGCAGCGGGTACACCGGCCGCGAGATCATCCGCGCGACCTCGGGATCCACGATGTCGTAGTACCGCCCACGGTTCGCGAGCTGACGGAACACGGGCGCCTCGATCCCCTCATGCCCGCCTCCGTCGAGGGGGTAGCCGAGCGCGGCGGCGAGGTTGGGCGCGCCGTGCCCCGCGCTGTTCACCAGCGCCGCGCAGGTGATGCTGCTCCGCTGTCCATTCGCGTCTCGCAATTCGAGACGGAACCCACCCGCGATCCGCTCCGCGCCGACGACCGCGTGCTGGTACACCACGAGCGCACCGCGGTCACGCGCGGCGCTTTCGTATGAGCGGACGAGGGCCGCCGCGTCCACCACGCCGGTCGAGGGCGACCAGATCGCCTCAATGGTCGGGACGTGCGGCTCCAGCGTGCGCGCCTGCTCGCCAGTCAGCCGCTCGATCCCGCGCACGTCGTTCGCGGTGGCCTGTCGCCACACCTCATCAAGGCCGCCCCGTTCCTCTTCGGCCAACGCGACGATCAGTTTGCCGCAGCGCCGGACAGGGACGTGGTGCGTGTCCGCCCACTCGTAGATGAGCGGGTTGCCCTCCCAGCAGAGGCGATGCTTGAGCGACCCGGTCTCGTAGTAGATCGAGGCGTGGACGACGCCGGAGTTGTGCGATGACGTCTCGCGCCCAAACCCCTCGTGCCGTTCGACGACGAGGACGGAGCGCGTGCGCGCCAGCCGCTCCGCGATCGCAAGACCGACCGCCCCCGCACCGACGACCACCACCTCGGCGTCGTGGGGAGCCTCGGCGGTCATACGCGGGTCCGCGTGCCGTCGGCCGTGAACACCTCGCCACCCGCCACCACGCCGTCCAGGCGCGCGCCGGGCGCCACGAGCGCGTCGCGCAGCGTGCAGCGGCGCAGGCGGGCGCCAGCGCCCACCACTACGTTGGGCCCGAGCGTGCAGTCCTCGACGCTCGCGTCAGGCGCGATGAGGGCGGGGACGGTGAGGAGCGCGCGCTGCGTGGCGAGAAGGCTGGCGAGGGTGCCGGTGTCTAGCCACTCACCCCGAAACTCCGCGCCGCCCATCGGATAGCCTTCCTCGTGCATCACGGAAAGCGTGCCGCTCAACTCGATCTCGCCCCGCGGACTGAGCGCGGGGTGCGCCCGCAACCGCTCCACCGCGCGTGGAGACACCATCCAGATCCCCACCAGCGCGAGGTTGGAGCGCGGCTCCGCCGGTTTCTCCTCCAGGTGCAGGACGCGCTCACCATCCAGCACCACAATCCCCATCTCACGAGGCCGGTCGGTCTCGTGCAGCACGTACCAGGCGTCCATGCCGGACGCGAGGAACGACCGCACCTGCTCGCCCAGACTCCCCGGCCCCTCCTCGTTGCCCCGCAACACCGTGTCGACGGCGGCCACCACCACGTACCGGCCGTCGAGGTACGCACCCGCGGCGAGCAGCGCGTCTCCGGAGCCACGCGGCTCCGCCTGCACCGCGACGTGGACGGTCATGCCCGTGGGTGCGGCCTCGCGCGCCGCAGGGCCAGTGCGATCGTCCTGCCCGCCGACGACCACGACCGCCTCGGTGATGCCCGCGCGGAGCAGCATCTCCATCGAGTACGCGATGAGCGGGCGATTCAGCAGCGGGATGAGCGACTTCGGCATCCCCTCGGAGAGCGGACGCAGGCGCGTGGCCTTCCCGCCCGTGAGGATGACGCCGAGCGGCGGGTTATCGAGGTCGGGCACGAGATCCCCTTCACTGACAGTGCTTCGGTAATACCGGAGCGCCTCCCCGGCCACAACCCCCGCCCATCACGCCGCCAGAAAGCGCCGAGTAGGATCGGCTAGATGCTTCCCTCTTCACCTGCCCTCACACCCCGCGCCGTTTCCCCAACCGTGCGCCCCACCGTCCAACCGGTCACGGTCATGGAAGACGAGACGAGGGTGGTGCCCGAGCCACTCTGGCGTCTGGTCCTCCTCGACGACAACGACCATTCGTATGACTACGTCATCGAGATGCTGGGAGCGATCTTTGGCTACGGCGTCGAGAAGGCGTTTGCGCTCGCGCGCATCGTGGACACCCAGGGCCGCGTCACCCTCATGACCGCGGAGCGTGACGCGTGCGAGGCGAAGCAGTCCCAGATTCACGCCTACGGCGCCGATCCCCGGATTGCCAGTTCAAAGGGCTCGATGTCCGCGATCATCGAACCAATCGACGCCCCGGGGACACCGTGAAGGCGTAGGCTGAGGGCATGCGTCGGGGGTGCAGAGAAGGGTCTGCACTGTGGAACCGATCAGCGGCCTGAGCATCGCCGGGATCCTCGTCGGGGCGCTCGCCCACTTCGTCCTCGGCGCGATCTGGTATTCGCCTCCGCTCTTCGCGAAACCCTGGGCAAAGGCCCTCGGGATCGAGGTGGGCGGCGGCGGCCCAAGTATCGCCGTCCCGCTCGTCGTGAACGCCGCCGGGGCGATCGTGACCACCGCGATCGTCGGCATCATTTACCTCTGGGGCGGCGGTGACGGCCTGCAGGACGGCTGCACGACGGGCCTGCTAGTCGGGGCCGGCATTGTGGCGATAGAGAACCTGAACCGCCCGATGTACGAGCGCGCCCCATGGGTCCTCTACGCGATCAACTCCGGCTTCGCGGTCGTCGGATTCGCCCTGGCCGGGATCGGTTACGCCCTGGTCGCGTAGGAAGCGTCGCCACCTCCGCGGGTTCACGTCGCCCCTCAACTCGAGGGCGCGGCGTAGACTCGCGGTGTGCCTGACAGGATCAATCCTCCGCTCAACCTTGCGCGCTGGTGCCTTGCCGCACGCGCTGCTGGCCCGCTCGCCGGTCGCCCGGCGTTCACCTTCGTCCACGCCGATGGACGCGAGGAGCGCTGGACCGCCGCCGAACTGTGGGCGCGTATCGAACGCACCGCTCGCGGCCTGCTCGACCTCGGACTGCAACCGGGTCAGCGGGTGCTCGTCCGCCTCCCACACGCGCCCGCCTACGCCTTCGCCTTCTTCGGCGCGAACCTGGCCGGCCTCGTCCCGATTCCGTCGTCCCCCGCCCTCACTGCCGAGGAGGCCGCATTCCTCGCGCAGGACGCCGAGGCCGCCGCGCTGATTGCCGGCGATGGGATGAACATCGAGGGCTTCCACGGACGGGTGCTCTCCGAGCGCGACCTCGAAACCCTCGATGGCACAGCAGCCCTGCCAGAGACGCACGCGGAAGACCCTGCGTTCCTGATCTACACCTCGGGCACGACCAGCAAGCCGAAGGGCGTGCTCCACGCCCATCGCACCGTCCACGGACGGGCGATGATGCGCGAGGGCTGGCAGGGGTTCGGGCCTGCTGACGTCACGCTGCACGCCGGGACGCTGAACTGGTCGTACACGCTCGGCGTCGGCCTGATGGACGCCTGGGCGGCTGGCTCCCACGCGATCCTCGCCTCGGGCATCGAGACGACGCAGTGGCCGGCGTTGATCGAGCGGCTGGGCGTCACGGTGTTCGTCGCCGTGCCGACCGTCTACCGACAGATGCTGAAGTACGCGCGCGTCGAGGAACACGACCTCTCCCGCCTGCACCATGTCCTCGTCTCTGGCGAGGCCCTTGCGCCCACCCTGTATGACGAGTGGACGAGCCGCACCGGCACCGAGATGTTCGAGGCCCTCGGCATGACCGAGTTGAGCACCTACATCTCCGCCGGCCCCGTGACCCCTGTCCGACGGGGCTCACCGGGACGGCCACAGCCCGGCCGCCGTGTCGCCATCCTCGACCCCACGAGCGAAGAACCTCGCCTGCTTCCAGCGGGCGAGATCGGTCTGCTGGCGTCGCACCGCAGCGACCCCGGACTGATGCTCGGCTACTGGCACCGCCCGGACGAAGAGGCGATCGTGTACCGCGGGGAGTGGTTCACCGGAGGCGACCTCGCCGCTCTCGACGCGGATGGTTATGTCTGGTTTCACGGTCGCGCAGACGACACCATCAAGTCGTTCGGCTACCGCCTCTCCCCCAACGAGATCGAGGCCGCCATTGAGGCATGCCCTGGCGTCCTCGAGGTCGCTGTGGTCGGGCACCGGATCGACGAACAGAAGACACTCGTGACCGCGTGTGTAGTGCCACAGGCCGGGGCTGCCCTCGATATCGCCACGCTCCAGGCGCACGCCGCGCAACATCTCGCCGAGTACAAGCGCCCGCACGAGTACGTCCTGCGGACCGAACCGCTGCCGCGCACGCGCAACGGGAAACTCGTGCGCCGCGTCGTCCTCGAAGAGCTGGCCGGCGGCTGAGGCTCCGCAGCCCGTGTAAAGTGACGCCTCCGGAGGACGCATGGGCATCTTCGAGTACCCGCTGCTGGCGCTGGCAGCCTTCGCCGCGGGTGCGATCAACGCCGTCGCTGGGGGCGGGTCGCTCGTCTCATTCCCGGCGCTCGTGGCCGCTGGCTACCCGACAAAGGTCGCCAACGTGACGAACACGGTCGCGCTGTGGCCGGGGTACGTCGGCGGGTCGATCAATTACGCGGCGCAACTGAGCGACCAGCGACGGCGCATCGTCATCCTCGCCGTGCCCAGCATTCTGGGCGCGATCGCCGGCTCCGCGATCCTCCTCGCGACATCCGATGCCTCGTTTGACCGGATCGTCCCGTTCCTCATCCTCTTTGCCGCCGGGTTAATGGCGGGACAGCCCCGCC
>QZJI01000051.1 GCA_003599735.1 Dehalococcoidia bacterium
ACGCTCTTCCGATCTTCGGAGACCGGCGCGACGGCTGGCGTCACGTCGATGTCCTCGACCTCCTCGCGAACCGCGAGGCCCCGCAGGACGTCGGGAAAGACGTCGCGCAGCGCCCACGCGCGCGCGCGCATCTGCCGCATGCGCCGCGGGTAGGTCCGCCACGGCCCGTCCTTGCTCAGCAGCCCCGCTGTCTTCGCGTCCTCCATGGAGAACGACCGCGAGACGGTGTTCGGCTCCCCGCGGCGCTGTACGACGCAGGTCGCCGCGCTCCCGTCGTCGGACTCGTCGATCATCACGAGAAGTCCGCTCGCCTTCACGAGCGCGAGGCACGCATCGCCCCACACGGCGGGCCGCCCGTTGATGATGGCGATGTTCTGGATCGCCTGCATCGGCGCGAGCCCGACCTCCGCGCCCATCTGCACCGCGACGAGCACGTTGCCGGGCTTCTCGCGGAAGTCCTTCGGCACGAGGTCCGAGCCGGCCATGATCTTCGCCAGCTCGATCGCCTCGCTGAGCGACTTTGGCTCGAGCGAGAATCCGACTCGCTTCTGCTCGCCGGCGACGGCCAGCGCGGTGTCTTCGTTGCTCACGTTCATGCTCCTTTCAGTCGCGACGTTCGCGACCCTCTTGTGCGCTTCCGGCCGGCGAGGCGAGACGATCCCGGGGAGGGAACTGGCCCGGGACGGGTGCTGACCTCGCCGGCCTTCGGCGATCTCCCCGGCCGGAGGGTAGGCCGAGCCGGGGGATTCGATTGTGACGAGCTCCTCGTGCTTCGCCCCGCTGCACGAGGCGCAGATGAAAGCCCGATTCCTGTCGCCCTCGACGGTGACGATCTCGGCCTCGCGGTAGGGGCGGCGCCGGCCGCAGAGCTCGCAGGCGTCGAGCGGGAGCGCGAGGACGGGGACGGTGGGCTTGGGGTGCGTGCCCACGGTTCAGCCCTCCTCCGCTTCCGCGAGCGCGATGGCCTTGTCGAAGGCGGCGTACACCTCCTCGACGGTGCGGCCGGGGGCGTCGTTCCACGCAATGATGCTGTGCCTGCCGACGGCGCGTGCGAGGAAAGCCTCAGGCGCCCCGATCTGGACGTCGCCTAGTGCGTCGCGGACACGGACCAGGGCACCGACGACGCAATGCGGAGAGCGATCGACGCCGAACTCGCCCTGTGTCCAGCCGTCTTCTTCCAGCCGTGCCTTTGCTGCACGTAGGAATTCGGCGGTCGTCATCGGCTGCCCTCCTCGCGGGCGGCACGGATGCCGGCGCGGACGAGGGCAGCATCGAGGCTACATGATGGCGTCCACGCCAGGGCTCTCAACACGATGCCCACCTCGCTGGGTGCCTCCATGACGTGCAGCATTGCCGCCCACCCGGCACAGAACGCCGTCGCCTCCCGCTGATACCGCCCCCCCGGCGTCACGGCCGCACCTCCAACGCCCCCACGATCGCGCCCGCGAGCACCGCGTGCCCTCTCGCGTTCAGATGGACCTCGTCGGCGTGCTCCGCCGCACCGATCTCGGACACGTCCACGATGTCCCGCGCGTCCACGTAGTCGGGGAGGATCTCCGCGAGGGTGATCTGCCGCCGCCGAAGCGACACCGCGACGTCACCGGAGCCGTCCACCCACACGAGCGGCGGCACCACGAGCACGCGGTCGGCGGACCTCTGCGCCTCGCGGTAGCGACGGCCGAGGGTGCGGGCGATCTGCTCGACGGGCGCGGCGGAGACGACGTCGTTCGTGAGGAACGAGAGCACGACGACGTCGGCTCGGCGGAAGGACGCCTCGAGCACCGCCGCACGAGCGACGAGTTGGCCCTTCGCCTTCCCCGCTGGATCTCGGAGGACGCCGAAGCCGGGGTGGCCCGAGGTCTCGCAGTCGAGCACCTGCGCGAAGCTCGGCTCGCTCGGCCGCAGCCCCCACCCAGCGACGTTGCTGTCGCCGATGCAGATGAGCGCAGTGAGGGCGAGGGCGATCATGCCGCAGCCCTCCCCGCGTCGAGGTCGGCGACGATCCGGGCGAGTCTCGCGACGGCCTCGCGAAGCTCGCCTTCGAGCCAGCCCTCGACGAACCCGCCGACGTAGGTGCGCTCGGGGAATTGCTCGCGCTCTTCGGGCGGCATCGCGGAGAGCTGCGCCGCGAGGGATCGCGCGGCAGACTCCTGCGCCAGCTTCGGTGCCGCGTCCAGGCGCACGGCGATCTCGTGGAGCTGGTCGCGGAGGGTCATCGGCGGGCCTCTACGAGACGGACCGCCGCAGCCTTCTTCGCGAAGGCACGCCCGCGGTCACCGCGGAACTTCGAGGCTTGGCGCTTGGTTGGCGGCACGCCGGCGAGACTGCACGCCCTGCGGAACACGGCGTTGTCACGCGCGAAGATGGCGTTGGTCACGATCGCCCTCCTCCTGCCGGCACGAACCCCGGCGCGTTGATCGCCTCGACCACGGACTGGACGCCCGGGCCGCGCTTCGCGTTCTTCGCGGCGTACTCCCGCAGCCACGCCCGCGCCTCGTCGATCGCCCCGCGCACGCGCGACACCGAGGTCTTGACGCTGGCGCACGTCATCCCGCCGACGAGCGCCTCGACGACGAAGTTGTGCCTCGTGACGACGACGTGGATGGCGTACCGGCCGTCGTCCTCGACGACGAGCCACGCCAGGTGGCGGTCATGCTCGGTGATCTCACCGGCGAGGCCGGAGCGCTCCAGCCACTCGCGGGAGGTGGGGTAGCGGCTCATGGGACGCTCCGCGTGACGAGGACGGGGACCTCAGCGAGGACGTCGGCAGCGAGGAGATGATCGGCGAGAGCTACAGTGGCCGCATCGTACTCAAGGAGCAGGCGCACGTACTCCTCCCAGCCCGGGACGCTGGCCCACGTGATGTCGATCGGAATCATGCCATCCGGCGACAGGCTCCTCGCCTTCTCGTCCAGCGCGGCACTGGCCGCCCGGACTGCGCGGGCCGCGCGGGCCGCGCGGGTGAATGCGCCGAGTTGCTCGTAGAGGGTCATGCGGCACCTCGCGCCGGCGTCCAGTGCTCCACGAGCCAGCGCCGGAACAGCTCGGCTCGCTGCGGGCAGTCGAAGACCTGGCCGAGCACTCGCCCCGTGTCGTCTCGGGGCTCGCGCGCCAGGTGCGACACCGCGTACCGGCGCAGCGAGAACTGGTCGCGCGTGGACGAGATGACGAGCACGCCGGTGGCGACCGGGTAGGGGCGCCCTACTGCGAGCCGCGCCACGGACGGCTTGTCGGGGTCGCGCATGTAGGCGTCGGTGACGCGCGAGCGGAGAAGCAGGTCGCAGGTCGGTGCGGCGCTGGCGGACATAGCGGGCGTGAGGTTCATGCCGCGACTCCGATCGGGGACCAGACCCGGTGCAGGCCGTCGTGCTCTCCAGTCACGGCCCACACCGCGGCCGTGTCGGCGCAATCCGGGCACCAGCGGGCGACGACGATCTCGCCGCTCTCGTGCTCGGCCTCGTACGCGCGGACGCCTCGCTGGTCGTCGTCGCAGCCGTCGCAGTGCGCCGCGACGTCCAGCGCCTCGACCTCGACCGTCCCGCACTGTCGACAGCGATAGGTCCTGCGCAGTCCGTGCATCTCCCGCGCGAACGACCGAACCCCGCACGGGCAGGCCGGGCACTCGCACCGGAATCCCAGGCATCGCCCGCAGACGATGCCCCGCTCGCGCGCGATCGTTTCGACCCGGTCCAGGGCGCGCTCGACCAGCACGCCGTACGGGGTGTCGTCGTCCTCGTCGCCGTCGACCGAGAGGACCTCTTGCGTCTCGGGGTCGACGGAGAACGTCAGGGGGCCGACGGTGACGGTGATGGGGGCCGCGCCGGGGTTCGACATGCTCAATTCGCCCTTCATGGTGTGCAAATACACACCCTGGCGCGGTTTGTCAACCCGGGTGTGCGAATATTTCTCGCGAGCCGAGGAAAAACGGGGGCCGGGCGTCCGGTTCTCTGGACGGCCGTGCGAAATCCCAGACAAGCGCGGATTTCGCTTCCGCGTGGTCCGGCCTTGGGGTAGGCTCCCCGACCTACCCGCAGCCGAAAGGAGTCCCCATCATGCGAACCAGAACCGAGGCGTGCAGATCACGCCGGACCGCAATCAGATCCTCGTCTCGAAGGACATCGGCGCCGAGCGCTGGACGATCGTGCTCGACGAGGACCGGGCCACCGCGACGGGGAACGTCTACTACCCCGACGGCCGGCCCCCGCTCTTCATCTGGTGCCGGCCCGTGGACGTGAACCCGAATCCGAATCCGCGCCTGACGATCTTTTTCTTCGATTGCTCCGGCGCGAACGCCTGTCCGGCCAGCGGGTGCCCGAATGCGTGGTCGCTGGTCGCGCGACGCATCCCGATCGCGGGATCGTTCTTCCTGCCGTAGACGTCGGTGCCCGGCTACGAAGCGAGCTTGAGTTCCTGCTCGCGTAGCGCCAGCGCCAAGAACCCGTCGATCACGACCGTCATGTCGCGCGCCTCGGATGCAGCGATACTCCGAAGGCGCTCGGCGGCGGCGGCTTCGAAGCGGACCGTTGTGCGCTTGCCCACCTTCGCGATGGGCCCGATCGGTCGTGTGGCTTCGACTGCCATTCCGATGTCGACCAGGCGCCGGATCGCCGAGGAGAAGGTCAGGCGGCGCCCGGTCTGCGCCTTCGACTGAGCCATCAGCCGTTTGATCTGCCGCAGCTTCTCGGGATCGACGACGACGCGCACGTTCGGGCCGAGATTGTGGTCGCGTCCCTCGTGGGGGCCCTTTCCCACTCTCATAACTCCTTTATTTGCATGCGTCGGTTGACAAATCAAGACCCGCGGCGTATTTCGGCCCTCACCGTGCCCGCACCCGTCGCCACCCGCCCCGCCCGCCGCCATCGAGCGGACCTCCGGGCGCACCACGGCGGCGTCGCCGAATCTGTGCTTGCGCACACGGGCGACGGGCTGCGAGCCCTGCCTGTCGCGCATGTCACGGCGGCACCAGACGCTCCCACTTTGGTGTTGACAGCAGCGCGCGGAATCGCGTACGACCACGAGCGCCACCCCGACGGTCCGCGGAGCTGCGATGGGTGGTGGTTACTACCGAACCCCTGGGGGGCCGATGACCCAGCTTCCCCTCTTCCCGGGGAGCGACACGGACGTCCCACACCCCTCGAGCACGACGCTCGGCATCTACGCCGGCCACTGGATCGAAACGGTATCGGCCCCGCCCATGGTGGCGCCCTACACGCAGGCGAACCGCCGGCAGATGCTCCGCCGCTACATCCTCCCGGTGTTCGGGGAGGCGCTGATCGGGTCGGTCACGCGCCGCGACGCCATCGAGTTCCAGCGCTCGCTCTTCGCGCTCGGGTTCAAGATCCGCACCGTGCGCAACATCGTCTTGTCCTGCCTCGGCCCGATGCTCTCCGAGGCGTACCGCGACGGGCTGGTCGGACAGGTTGCCACACGGGGGCTGCGCTGGCCCCGCGAGGACCCCGAATGGCCGGAGTCGTACAACCGGCGGGACCGCGATCGCATCCTGCGCTGGTTCGAGCGCTACGGGCCGCGATACGTGCCCTACGTGGCGCTCATCTTCCTGGCTGGCTTGCGCCCGAGCGAGGCGGCGGGCGTGCAGACGGGGGATGTCGACTTCGCCCGGGGCATCGTCTCGATTCGCCGAGCCGTGGTGAACCGGAAGGTCGGCAAGACCAAAACCAAGAAATCCGTCCGCGACCTCTACGTGACGACGCGACTCCTGGCGATCCTCCGGGCGCACCGCGACCCCGATGCTCGGCCGGGAGACTTCCTCGTGCCGTCTCGTCGCGGGGGGCCGTTGCACACGAACGGGTTCACAACCTACTGGTGGCACCGCTGCCTGGCCGACCTCGGAATCGAGCGTCGCGGGCCTCGGGCGGGGCGGCACCACTTTGCGACCGCAGCCGTGAGGCACGCGTCCTATCAGGACGTCGCAGAGTACATGGGGAACTCCCCCGTCATCCTGCGGCGGCACTACGTCGGGCGGTCGGGTGTTCTGCGAAGTCCGTTGCGGCGGGAGAAGTCGAAGCGCTGACACGCGCCCCGATATTGGATCATCCCTGGGGACGGCTACGAAGCGGCCGCCGTCCTTACCCGCTCGGGCGCTACGAAATTCGCACTTCTATCGCAGTTCGCGCGATGGAGTATCGCGTCTAGCGACTTTTGGCATGACGGCGTGCACCGCGCAGGACGCACGGTGCCGGGTGGGGCTCGGGCGACGGGGGACGGGGGTTGAGGCACACGGGGAACATGGACGTTCAGGGGGCGGACGGGGCGCAGGATGCGTCCCGCCTCGGCGCGCCATACGAGGCGTTCCTCGCCTCGAAGATCGCGAGTGCTCCGCGTGTCGGCTTCGACGTCCGCGACTACTTCGCTTCGCACCTCTTCCCGTTTCAGCGCGACATCGTGCGATGGGCTCTCGCGCGCGGACGTGCCGCAATCTTCGCTGACACGGGACTCGGCAAAACTCCGATGCAGATCGAGTGGGCGCGCAACGTCGCGGCGTTCACTGGCGGCGACGTCCTGATCCTCGCCCCGCTCGCGGTGTCGTCCCAGACGCAACGCGAAGGCAGAAAGTTCGGGACCAAGATCGCGTTGGCGCGCACGGCCGCCGACCTGCAGCCAGGGATCAACGTCACGAATTACGAGCGGCTCCACCATTTCGACCCGTCCCGATTCGCGGGAATCGTCCTCGACGAGTCGTCGATCCTGAAGGGATTCGACGGCGCGATGCGCCGGCAGATCACCGACTTCGCGCGGTCGATCCACTACCGCCTTGCCTGCACTGCCACGCCGGCACCGAACGACCTGATCGAACTCACGAACCACGCGGAGTTCCTCGACGTCATGTCGGGGAAGGAAATCTTGGCGCTGTTCTTCGTGCAGGACGGGAACACCACGCACGCCTGGCGACTGAAAGGCCACGCCCGCGAAGCGTTCTGGCGCTGGATGGCTTCGTGGTCCGTCGCGATCCGCAAACCCTCCGACCTCGGCTATGACGATGGTGCGTTTCTACTGCCGCCGCTGGAGATAGCTCCGACCGTCATCAAGACCAAGGCCACCGGCGGGACTTTGTTCCCCATGGCCGCGACATCTCTTGCAGACGTGCGTGCCGCGCAGCGCGGTAGCCTCGCCGAGCGGGTCGCCGCCTGTGCCGCCCTCGTGAACGGCGAACCCAACGAGCCGTGGCTTGTCTGGTGCAACCTGAACGCAGAATCGGAAGCGCTGGCAAAGGCAATTCCTGGTGCGGTCGAGGTCCGGGGCTCCATGTCGATAGAGGAGAAGGAGACGGCGATCCTCGGGTTCGTCAACGGTGATATTCGAGTGATGGTCAGTAAGCCTACCCTCGCGGGGTTCGGGCTAAACCTTCAGCACTGCGCCCGCATGGCCTTCGTCGGCCTCTCCTACTCGTTCGAGCAGTATTACCAGGCGATTCGGCGCTGCTGGCGCTTCGGGCAGGCGCGACCCGTCCAGTGTCACGTCGTCACTGCCGACACCGAGGGCGCCGTTGTCGCCGCGATCCAAGAGAAAGAGCGTCAAGCCATGGAGATGATGGACGAAATCGTGCAGCGCATGGCCGGGCTGCAGCTTGACGGACAGACGCGCAACGTCATGCGGTACCGCGAGGACATTGCCGCCGGGCCGGACTGGACGCTTCACCTCGGCGACAACGTGAAGGCGCTGCCGCAGATCGAATCCGATTCGGTCGGGCTCACGGTCACGTCCGTGCCGTTCCCCGGCATGTACGCCTACACCAACTCGCCGCATGACATGGGCAACGTGAAGTCGCTCGGCGAGATGGTCGAGCACTTCCGTTTTCTGATCCCCGAGCTTCTCCGCGTGACGATGCCCGGACGCCATTGCTGCATCCACCTGACCCAGGGCGTCGCCTTCAAGGGCACCGATGGCTACATCGGCATCAAGGACTTCCGTGGTTCGATCATCACCGCGATGGAGTCCGCCGGCTGGATCTACTACGGCGAGGCCGCGATCGAGAAAGACCCGCAGGTCAAGGCGATCCGCACCAAGGACCGCGGGCTGCTGTTCAAGAGCCTCGCGAACGACGCCGCGAACATGCACATGGCGTTGTGCGACTACCTGCTCGACTTCCGCAAGCCCGGCGACAACCCGAAACCCATCCGGGCAGGCATCTCCGAGAAGTACGACAACCCGAACGGATGGGTGACGTCCGAGGACTGGATCGAATGGGCGTCGGGCATCTGGAAGCGCGCCACCACGGCGTTCCGCGGCGGTATCCGCGAGACGGACGTTCTCAACGCCGGGGAAGCGCGCGACGAGAACGACGAGAAGCATCTTTGCCCTCTTCAGCTCGGGGTGATCGAGCGCGCCGTCAAACTGTGGTCGGCTCCCGGCGATCTTGTCCTCGATCCTTTCGCCGGGATCGGCTCCACGGGCTACATCGCGCTGCGCTTCAACCGTCGGTTTCTCGGCTGTGAGCTCAAGCAGTCGTATTGGCAGACGGCGGTGCGCAACCTCACTCGCGCGCTTGGCGATCGCGACCAGCGCGGCCTCTTCTCGGGGAGCGCGGCATGACCCGCGACCCCAAGCGATACCCCGCGCGCGGCGACGTGCTCGAAGCCATGACGACGATGGGGCGGATCGTGCGGCGGACGGTCGATGCAGTGACCGCCGAAATCGCCGGCGTCATCCGCCAGCGCCGGCTCGCCGGGGAGCCGCTCAAACGTATCGCGCAGGACTACGGCATCTCCGATTCGCTGGTGTCGCTAATCGCGCTTGGAAGACTCTGGCGCCAGAAGGGAGGTGCCCAATGCCCGACCAGCGCATGAGATTCGTGTCGCTGTTCTCGGGCATTCATCGGCGGCCTCGACCTCGGACTCGAGCGGGCGGGCTGGACATGCGTCGGACAGGTGGAAGCCGATGAGTTCTGCCGCGCGGTCCTCGGACAGCACTGGCCAGACGTGCCTTGCTTTGACGACGTGCGAACCGTCGACGCCAGCGACTTCGCCGAGCTCGGACCAATCGACGCGATCGTCGGCGGCCCGCCCTGCCAGCCTGCCTCAGTCGCCGGACGAAGAGACGGCGCAGCGGACGATCGCTGGCTTTGGCCCGACTTCCTGCGCCTCGTGCGGGAGATCGCACCTCGGTGGGTGCTGGCAGAAAACGTTCTTGGTCTCGTTACGCTTGAGCCTCACGGCCTCGACTGGGTTTGCGACGAGCTGGAGGCGGCGGGCTACGCCCTCGCGCCGCCGGTCGTTGTGGGTGCCCGTCATGTTGGCGCGCCACATCGACGAGACCGAGTCTGGATCGTTGGGCGATTGGCCGACGCCGAGCGCGACTCCGTACGGGACGTCGAACAACGGATGCCCGGGCGACGGTCGCGAGGAGTATGCGACCAAGGGGAAGCCGTCGTTAGAGAACATGGTGCGGAAGGATTGGGCCACGCCGACTACGGCGATGACCGCGGGCTACACGCGCAACGAAACCAAGAGAGCAGCAGAATCCTCCGGGGGTTTTCGCAGGGGGCATCAGGGCAACGAGCTTCTTCGGCAGGTAGAGCAAGCACCTACCTGGCCGACGCCGACGGCGAGCGACGCGAACTCGAGCGGAGCAGCGGGCTACTCCACGGCGAGCGGTCGGCACTCGGGGACAACGCTCACGGACGCTACCGCTGGCCCGCGCGGCCCTGCGAGCCGCAGCATGAATGGGAGGAGTCGCGAGTCGTACCGGCTATCGGCGACGTGGGTGTCGCAGCTTCTTGGCTTGCCGAGAGACTGGACGAGCGTGGTGCATTAGATGCCGCAGCGAATCCTACCGGACGATCCGAAGTGGTGCGCGAACTGCGGGACGCCATTAACGCGCAAGCGCTACAATGGCGTTCTCGAAAGTCGCAATGTCTTTCGACGGCGTCGCTTCTGCGACCTGAAGTGCATGGGCGAGAAAAAGACGGCGCCCGACTCTCTCCAGCGCGCAACTCTGCGCGCCCTGATGAAGCAAGCCTGCAAAAGCTGCGGAGCGGCGAAACTCCTGCAGCTTCATCATCTCGACGAGGATCGCACCAACAACCGCCCCGAAAACATCAAGACCTTGTGTGCGAGCTGTCATTCCAAGTGGCACTGGCAGCACGGGAAAAAGCCGTACAGGGAGCGCCCAATCTGCTCCGTCTGCGACCGGCTATCTCAGCAGCACGGGATGTGCGGTCTGCACTTTCAGCGCTGGAAGAGGCATGGCGATCCTCTTCTCCTGCGGGGCAAGCGTGTATCGCCATTGGACTCGGACCGCTCCTTGTTGCGCGGCTCAACCGACATCGACGAGCAGCGCTCCGCGCCCTCGGGAACGCCGTCGTCCCGCAGGTCGCAGAGCAGATCGGTCGCGCCATCCTCACGGCCGACTCCGGAGGCGAGCGATGATGCGTGACCCCCGCCTGAATCCCGCCGCCGGCGACGTGCTCGAGCGCATGGTCGGCGCGCGGCGGCTGCGGCGGGCGGTGGTCGAGTCATACACGCCCCACGGGTGGCCGACACAGGTCCGCTACACGAGCACGGCTGGCACGAGCCTGATCTGCGGGCTCGGGGCGTGGCGCGCGTGGGCGAAGCTCGCGGACGTCGTGCTCGCAGCGGCGGAGCCGGAGGAGGCCCCGTGAGCCTCGCCTTCGCACAGTCCGTCGCTTCGCCCCCGGGCGGCACGAAGTGGTCCGACGCCGAGACGGAGACGCTGCGCAACCTGACGCAGAAGCATCCGATCCCGCGCAAGCCGTCCCGGTCGTACTGGAACGGACTCGCGGAGCTGATGGGGGCGGCCGGCTATCCTCGTCGAAGCGCAGACTCGCTGTGCCACCGAGCGCTCGCCGTCAAGCTGTACGAGCCGAGTCGGATCACGCGCTCGAGGGTCGTCGCGGCCGAAGCGCGCGTCGTCGCGCAGGTGTCGTTCGATTCCATCGCGGCGGCAAAGCTCGTCGCGCAAGCGCTTCGGATCGCAGCGGACGTGCTGGAGGGAAAGCGGTGATCACCAATCACGTATTTCGGCCACGGTCGGACGACGCCAACAGGTGTTCCTATCCGCCCTGCCTGGCCGAGCGAGCGTTCCACCTATATCTCCCCGAGGACGCCGCGCAGCGCGAGCGTACCCCTGACCCCATCAACCACCCCGAGCACTACGCCCGGCTGAATCCCGAGCCGATCGACGTCATCGAGGCGTGGGGGCTCGACTTCCTCGCGGGGAACGTCGTCAAGTACGTGGCCCGGCACCCGTTCAAGGGCACGCCCGTCGAGGACCTGAAGAAGGCCCGGTTCTACCTCGACCGGGCGATCGCGCGGCTGGAAGCGCAGCGGGGCAAGCTCGAATGATCCCCGCGTTCCTCGCTGGCGGCTTCGTGGGCTTCGTGGTCGGGATCATCTGCGCCGCGCACTGGACGCGGCCGGCGGGGCGCGTGCCTCGACCCAAGCCCAAGTCGTAGCGCTTGTGTGGCTGTGCGGCGGTTCGGCGAGTCGACGCCAGCAGGTCTACTCCGTCGTCAGTAGGACCACCCCAGCACGCCCCAACCGACGACGTTGCCGACGACTGCGACGGCGTAGATGCACGCCAGAGCGACGTTCCTGGTGCGCAGCGACTTGGTGCGGAGCATGAGGATGGTTGCGACGTAGAAGAGAT
>QZJI01000065.1 GCA_003599735.1 Dehalococcoidia bacterium
GCGATCCGCCTGTCGCTGGCGTCGCCGTCGCAGATCCGCTCCTGGTCATACGGCGAGGTGACCAAGCCGGAGACGATCAACTACCGCACGCTCAAACCGGAGAAGGACGGCCTGTTCTGCGAGCGCATCTTCGGGCCCTACAAGGACTTCGAATGCGCCTGCGGCAAGTACAAGCGCGTCCGCTATAAGGGCATCGTCTGCGACAAGTGTGGCGTCGAAGTCGCGCGGGCGAAGGTCCGCCGCGAACGTATGGGCCACATCTCGCTGGCCGCGCCCGTCACGCACATCTGGTTCGCCAAGGGCGTGCCCAGCCGCCTCGGCCTGCTCCTGGACATCGCGCCCCGTACCCTGGAGCGCGTCGTCTACTTCGCGCAGTACGTCGTCACCGAGGTCCACGAGGAAGCGCGGAGGCACGCCCTCGAACTGCTCCTCGCGGAGATTGACGGCGAAGTGAGCCGCCGTCAGGGCGATCTGGGCAACCGGATCACCCTGATTGAGCAGAACCTCGCCCACAAGCTCGGCGAGATCGCCCAGCGCAAGGACGTGCAGTTCAAGGAAGCCGACGAGGAACTCGCCGCCGCGATCGACGCCATCATGGGCGAGGCGAAGGCGATGGAGGAGGACCTCCAGTCGCGCCTCGGCGAAAAGCTGCGAGGCAAGCTCACGTTCCGCGACGAGGCCGTGGCCCAGCGCGGTGACGAGATCACGCGCGAGACCCTGAAAGCCCTGAAGGACGCGACCCGCGCGGCGCTCAACGCCGTCGAAGAAGGGATCGCCTCGAAGAAGGCGGACGTCTCGCTCATGGCGGATGCCGCCGCGGACCAGTTGCGCGCCCAGGCGAACAAGGATCTCGACCCGCTGCGCAAGCAGCAAGCCGCCATCCGCGACGAGGTGAAGGCCGAGTACCAGGCCTCTGTCCGCTGGCTGGAGCGGCTACGCGACCCGGTCGCGTCCGACAACCTCGTCGTCCTGACGGAGGCGGAGTTCCGCGACTACGAGGAGCGGTTTGGTCTGGTCTTCAAGGCCAACATGGGCGCGGAGGCCGTGCTCTCGATCCTCGAGCGCATGGATCTCGAGCGCCTCAAGGCACGGCTCCAGAAGGAGATCAAGGAAACCTCCGGGCAGCGCCGTCGCAAGGCCACCAAGCGCATGCGCGTGGTGGAGGCCCTCCGCAAGTCCGGCAACCGCCCCGAGTGGATGATCATCTCGGAGCTGCCGGTGCTCCCGCCGGACCTCCGGCCGATGGTCCAGCTGGAAGGCGGCCGCTTCGCGACCTCCGACCTGAACGACCTCTACCGCCGCGTGATCAACCGCAACAACCGCCTGAAGCGGCTGCTGAACCTCGGTGCGCCCGAAATCATCATCCGTAACGAGAAGCGGATGCTGCAGGAGTCCGTGGACTCGCTGATCGACAACGGCCGCCGCGGCCGTGCGGTCGCCGGTTCCGGCAACCACAAGCTGAAGTCGCTCTCCGACCTCCTGAAGGGCAAGCAGGGCCGTTTCCGCCAGAACCTGCTGGGCAAGCGCGTCGACTACTCCGGCCGGTCCGTCATCATCGTGGGGCCGCAACTGCGCCTCCACCAGTGCGGCCTGCCGAAGAAGATGGCGCTCGAGCTGTTCAAGCCGTTCGTCATGCATGCCTTGGTGAAGCAGGGCCTGGCCCACAACATCAAGAGCGCCAAGCGCATCGTGGAGCGGGCGCAGCCGGAAGTCTGGGACGTCCTCGAAGAGGTCATCTCCGACCGCCCGGTCCTGCTCAACCGTGCCCCCACGCTGCACCGCCTCGGCATCCAGGCGTTCGAGCCCGTGCTGGTGGACGGCTCCGCCATCCAGTTGCACCCGCTGGTCTGTTTCGCCTACAACGCCGACTTCGACGGCGACCAGATGGCCGTCCACGTCCCGCTCTCCTACGAGGCGGTGGCGGAGGCGCGCCAGGTCATGCTGTCCACGAAGAACCTGCTCTCGCCGTCCGACGGTGAGCCGGTGGTCGCGCCGACGCTGGACATGGTCCTCGGCTGTTACTACATGACGTACGACAAGTACGCCGGCCAGCCCGACGTCAAGCGGCCGACCTACCAGGACATGGAGGCCGTCCAGCGCGCCTTCGACATGCGCATCGCGCAGGTGCATGACCCGATTGCGTTCCGTCTGCCGGACGGCAGCCGGATCGACACGACGATCGGGCGCGTCCTGTTCAACGAGATCGTCCCGGAGGAACTCGGCTTCCTCAACACGACGATGGACAAGAAGAAGCTCCGCGAACTGGTCTCTCGCACCTACCGCGAGGTGAGCCAGGAAGCGACCGTGAAACTGGTCGACGCGATCAAGGACATTGGGTTCCAGTACGCGACCCGTTCTGGCACCACTATTGCCGTCAGCGACATCTTCACGCCGCCGACGAAGGTGGCCATGCTCGCCGACGCGGACTCGCAGATCGCGGACATGGAGGATCAGTTCCAGATGGGACTGGTCACCGACGACGAGAAGTACCAGCACGCGATCCGGGTGTGGACTGACACCACCCAGCGCATGCAGGAAGCCCTCTACGCGTCGCTGCCGCCCGAGAGCCCGCTCGCGATGATGTCCAATTCCGGCGCGAAGGGGAACATCACCCAGATCCGTCAGATGGGCGCCATGCGAGGTCTGATGTCCGACCCGACCGGCCGGATCATCCCGCTCCCGATCCGCTCGTCGTTCCGGGACGGCCTGTCTGTCCTCGAGTACTTCATCTCCACGCACGGCGCCCGCAAGGGACTGGCCGACACAGCCCTCCGCACGGCGGACTCCGGCTACCTCACGCGCCGCATGATCGATGTGGCGCAGGACACGATCGTTCTGCCCGGTTCCTGTGTGGAGCCGGGTGAGCCGGTCCCGGGTATCTGGATCCGCCACCGTCCGGGCGACGTCCTGCTCGCGTCGCTTCTCGAACGGCTCATCGGCCGCTGGGCCGCCGCGCCCATCGCCGACCCGACGACCGGCGAGGTCATCGTGGAGGTGGACCAGGAGATCACCGAGCCGATCGCGCACCGCATCGTGGACGCCGGCATCGAAGAGGCGTTCGTCCGTTCGCCGCTGGCGTGCCGCATCCGGCGCGGCATCTGCCAGCAGTGCTACGGCCGCTCGCTGGCCACCGGCAAACTCGTCGAGGAGGGTGTCGCCATCGGCATCATCGCGGCGCAGTCCATCGGTGAACCGGGCACGCAGTTGACGATGCGGACGTTCCACACCGGTGGCGTGGCCTCGTCCGTGGACATCACCTCCGGCCTCCCGCGTGTCGAAGAGATCTTCGAGGCGCGCGTGCCGAAGGGCCTCGCGATCCTGAGCGAGATCGACGGCGTCGTCGGCCTCACCCGCACGGGCGACCAGCGCGTGCTTTCGGTCACCTCCACGCGCACGGTCTCCGAGGACTACACGCTGCCCGAGGGCTACGACCTTCAGGTGGAAGACGGCGCGGAAGTCCGCGTCAACCAGGTGTTGGCCCTCCCCGCCGCCGCCGAGGCGACCACCGGCGAGGAGGTCGTCCCGACCGAGCCGATCAAGGCGGTCGCGGACGGCAAGGTGGAGTTCATCCGCACCGGTGGACGTCGACGGCCGACCGGCCTGCGCGTCACTGGCGTCCGCACGGACACGCGGGAATACCCCGTGCCGGCGAATGCCCGCCTGCGCGTCGAAGGCGGCGAGTATGTCTCCTCCGGCCACCAGCTGACGGAAGGTTCGCTCAACCCGCACGACGTGCTGCGGATCATGGGCCCGGCCGCCTGCCAGCTGTATCTGGTGGAAGAGGTCCAGAAGGTCTACCGCTCTCAGGGCGTGAACATCAACGACCGTCACATCGAGGTGATCGCGCGTCAGATGCTCCGCCGCGTACAGGTGGACGACCCGGGCGACTCCACGCTCCTCGAAGAGGAGCGCGTCGAACGGCACGCCTTCCAGGCGCTCGTCGACAGCATGGTCGCCGAGGGGAAGATCCCACCGACGGCCCACCCGGTACTGCAGGGCGTGACCCGTGCTTCGCTGGAGACCGACTCGTTCCTCTCTGCCGCCTCCTTCCAGGAGACGACGCGAGTGCTGACCGAGGCGGCCCTCGAAGGGAAGACGGACCACCTCTACGGCTTGAAGGAGAACGTGATCATCGGCAAGTTGATCCCGGCCCGGGCCACCATCACGGTGGAACGCCCGACCCCGATCGCCGAGATCGCGATGCCGGAGTCGCTGCTCCTCCCCTTCATGTTCGAGTTCGAACGTGCCGACTCCCTGTCGGACATCTTCGAACCCGAAGCCGCCCTCGCCGCCGCGTCCTACGTGGCCGAGCCGAACTAGCGCACGCTGCGTGACGCACACACAGAAAGGCCCCCGCAAGGGGGCCCTTCTGTTGCTGACGGTGGGGGCTGGATGTAGGCGATCTCATTCCGTGACCCGAAGGGGCCCGAGGCGGTGTGGGTCTCATGCAATCTCCCTTACTCAGGCATCAGGGCGCAACGGAGCCTGCCGAGTACCATCAACCTGACCGTCGGGCTCCCCCGCCCCGCGCAGCGGAAGGACACACCGCATGGAGCCGATCCTCTCCGGCGCCCTCGCCCAGTTCAACGAGGCCGCCGACCAGGTCAACCTGCCGGATCAGATGCGCGACTACCTCACCTCGTTCAAGACGGTCTTCCAGACGCAGTTCCCTGTCGAAATGGACGATGGCTCCATCCGGATGTTTGATGGCGTCCGCATCCTCCACAACACCGCGCGCGGCCCGAGCAAAGGAGGCATCCGCTATTCCGCCCGTGTCGGCCTCGACGAGGTGAAAGCCCTCGCGATGCTGATGACGTGGAAGTGCGCCGTCGTCGACCTCCCTTTCGGCGGCGCCAAGGGAGGTGTCACCGTTGACCCCACCTCGCTCTCGTCCAACGAACTGCAGAACCTCACCAGACGCTTTACCAGCGAGATCATCCCGATCATCGGCCCGGACAAAGACATCCCCGCGCCGGACATGGGCACCAACCCCCAGATCATGGCGTGGATGATGGACACCTACTCGATGAATCACGGCTACACGATCCCCGGCGTGGTCACCGGCAAACCGGTCGCCCTCGGCGGCTCTGAGGGGCGTTACGAGGCGACCGGCCGAGGCATCCTCGACGTGATGCGGGAGCACCTGCGCGCGGAGGGCGGTGTCGTCGGGCGGCGTGTCGCCGTGCAGGGTTTCGGGAACGTGGGTGGTGTTGCGGCGAAACTGATTCGCGAGGCTGGCGCGAAAGTGACGCACATTTCCGACAAGGACACCGCCTTGTTTCATCGTGACGGCATCGACACGGGCGCGGCGTACGCCTTCGTCCAGCGTGGCGGCACCCTCGCCGCCTGGCGCGATCAGTATGCCCGCGACGTCGAGGTCGTCGCCGGCGACGACGTGCTCACCGCGGATGTGGATATCCTCGTCCCCGCGGCCCTTGAGACCGTGCTGACGGAGGCGAACGCGGGTGCGGTACGTGCGCCGCTGATTGTGGAAGGCGCAAACGGGCCGACCACGCCCGAGGCGGACGCGATCTTCCGCGAGCGCGGCATCGTCGTGGTCCCGGACATCCTCGCGAACGCGGGCGGCGTGACCGTCTCCTACTTCGAGTGGGTGCAGGCGCGTCAGTTCCAGCGCTGGCCGGAGGAGCGCGTCAACCAGGAGCTTCAGACGATCATGGCGCGCGCCTACCAGACCATCGCCGCGCGGTGCCCCGCCGGCGCCCGGACATGCACGCTGCGTCAGGCGGCGAACTGGGTCGCCATCGAACGGGTGGTGGAAGCGGTGACGCTGCGAGGCATCTACCCGTAGGCCGACGTCCCGCCGGCTGTGTATTCACAGGAGCCCAGCCGCCTATCCGCTCATGTTCTCGGGTTGCGCCTCCGCGGACCGAGAGATTGTCAGGTCGGACTCCCTATTCGGGCATTTCGGGCTGCTCAAATGTTATAGTCAACAGGCAACGAGGACATCCACTGTGCTGGTGTTGGGACTGATGGCTGCCGCTTTCCTGGGCCTCATGGCCCTGCGTGGCATCGCGATGCTCTTCGTGCCGGCCTCTTCTGACCTGTTTCTGTTTCCCCTGCGGATTGCGATCCCGCTGGCGCTGGTCTTTGGCATGGTCGTGACCTACGTCCTCGGACAGCTGCTCGGCCTGTTTGGTATGCATACCCTCCGCGACTACGAAGCGCGTCGCCGGATCAGCCGCGAGGTCCTGCGGGTCGCCGAGGAACGCGCCGTCGTCCCCGAAGCCACCATCGAGTACTAGCCCCGCCATCCGCGGCCCGCCGCGCTAGGATCGTCCAGTGCCCCCCTCCGAAACCGCCACCGGCGGACTCGCCGCCATCGTTCTGGCCGCCGGCTCGTCCGCGCGGATGGGTGGTGTCGACAAACTCTGGGCCGACCTCCTGGGCCAGCCGCTCGTCGCCCGCAGCATTGCCACGCTCGGCACGCTGGAGGGCGTCCGCGCGCTCATTCTCGCGGGCCCGGCCGAGCGCCATCCGGACCTCCTCGCCTGCGCGGCGGACGCAGCGGCGCGCGGCGTCGACGTGCGCTGCGTCGAGGGTGGCGCGCGTCGGCAAGACTCGGTCGCCGCCGCGATCGCCGCCGCCCCTGATGCGGCCTGGTACCTCGTCCACGACGGCGCGCGCCCGTTTGTCTCGGCCGCCCTGGCGCGTCGGGTGATCGAGGGTGCCCACCGGCACGGGGCGGCGATCCCCGGCATCCCGGTCACGGACACGGTCAAGCACATCGACGCCGACGGCCGGATCCTCGCCACCGTCGAACGGTCGTCCCTCCGCGCCGTACAGACGCCTCAGGCGTTTGCCGGCCCGCTCCTGCGCCGCGCCCACGCCGAGGTGTCGGGCGATGTCACAGACGACGCCGCCATGGTGGAATGGCTCGGCGTCCCGGTCTTCGTCGTCCCGGGTGACCCTGCCAACGTGAAGGTCACGACGCCCACCGACCTCACCATTGCCCGCGCGCTGCTCGCCGCCGGGGCGCCACAGGAGCTATGACATGCGTGTCGGCATCGGCTACGACCTGCACCGCTTCCGCACTGAAGGCGACACCCGTCTCCGCCTCGGCGGCATTGACATCGAGGGCTCGCCGCAGCTCGAGGGCCACTCCGATGGTGACGCCCTCATCCACGCGCTGATCGACGCCCTCCTTGGCGCGGCGGGGGAGGGCGACATCGGCCGCCACTTCCCGCCGGGCGATCCCGACACGCGGGGCATCGATAGTCGGGAACTCCTCAAGCGCGTGCAGCGGCTGATCGGCGCCCGCGGCTTCCGCATCCACAACGTGGACACCACGGTCATCGCCGAACGCCCCCGCCTCGCCCCGCACATCGAGCCCATGCGCGAGTGCATCGCGCAGACCCTCGGCCTTCCGGTGGGATCCGTGAACGTGAAGGCGACCACGAACGAACGCTTCGGCTCCCTCGGCTCGGGCGAGGCGATCGCCGCGATGGCGGTCGCGCTGATCGAAGAGAACGGACGCTAGTCCGGGGATGTCACGCGAGCGCTCGTTAGCGCTTCACGCCCCAGCGTGTCCCCTGCGGTCCGTCCTCCAGCGTCACGCCGAGGGCATCGAGCTCCTTGCGGATCGTGTCCGCGAGCGCCCAGTCCTTCGCGGTGCGCGCGGCGAGCCGACGCTCCACCAGCGCGTCGATGGTGCTCGCGACATCCTTGCCGCTGCACGCGACGTCCAGCCTCGACGCCAATTTCGCGAACGGCACGGGGTCGAGGCGTGCCGCCGCCTCGTCCGTGGCGCGCTCGACCAGCGTGAGGCCGAGGACGCCCGCGAGTTCGCGGAGTGTCGCCTGTGCGGCCTCGATGCCCTCGCCGGCGTCACGGCCACGGTTGATGGCGCGCGCGAGGTCGAAGAGCGCGGCGAGCGCCTGCGGCGTGCCAAGATCGTCCTCCATTGCTTCGATGAAGCGGGTGCGTGTCGCCACCGCGTCCACTGCGTCCACCGAGGGCGGCGTCGTGCCGCTGCCCGGACGGAGCGCCGCGGTCAGCCGCTCGATGCCCGCGACCGCCGCCGCCATCGCCTCGTCCGTCAGGTTGTTCGGCTGGCGGTATTTCGAGGAGAGCACGTACATCCGGATCGCGTCTGGAGACCAGCGGTCGAGGGCCTCGGCGACGTTCACCACGTTGCCCAGCGACTTCGACATCTTCTCGCCGTCGCGCTGCACCATCCCGTTGTGCATCCAGATGTTCGCGAACGTCGGGCCGGGGGCGTGCTTCGCCGCCTCCGCCTGTGCGATCTCGTTCTCGTGGTGCGGGAAGATCAGGTCGACCCCGCCGCCGTGGATGTCGAAGCGGTCGCCCCCCTCCTTCGTGTAGAGGTAGCGGCGCGCCATCGCGGAGCATTCGATGTGCCAGCCGGGGCGGCCTTTGCCCCAGGGGGAGTCCCACGCGGGTTCGCCGGGCTTCTGCGCCTTCCACAGCGCGAAGTCCAGCGCGAACTCCTTCTCGTCCCCTGGCTCGAAGCGCGTGCCGGTGCGCAGGTCATCGATGTTGCGGTGCGACAGCTTGCCGTAGTCGGCCTTCGAGCGCACGCGGAAGTAGACGTCGCCCGCGGGCGTCACGTAGGCGAAGCCGTTCGCGACGATCTCTTCGATCATCCCGATGATGTTCTCGATCTCGCGGGTGACCCGCGGCCGCACGTCCGGCAGAAGCAGGCCCAGCGACTGCTGTTCCCGCTCCCACTGCTCGATGTTCGCGTTCGCGAGTTCGAGGGGGTCACGTCCCTGCTGCGCCGCGCGTTCGATCAGCTTGTCGTCCACGTCCGTGTAGTTCGAGACGAACGTGACCTGGTAGCCACGCCAGCGCAGATATCGCACGAGTACGTCGTACACCATGAGCGACATCGCGTGGCCCACGTGGGCGGCGTCGTACGGTGTCACGCCGCAGACGTAGAGGCCGATCCGGTCAGGCGTGACGGGGACGAGATCTTCGACGGCGCCGGTGAGGGTGTTTTGCAGCCTCACCCGAGCGGCTCCCGGCCCTCGCCGCTCGCGCGCTGCTCGTCATGCTTGCGTTGCGCCTCGAACGACGTGACCTCCGCCTCGATGGCGGTCAGCCGGCGTTCGAGCGCGTCGATGCGGTCCCACTCCGGGTCGGGCAGCCGCTCGATCGTGTCGTTGCTGCGGTTGGCGTAGGCGATCACATGCCCGGGGACGCCGACGACCGTCGCCCCGGGCGGCACCGACGAGACGACCACCGAGCCGGCGCCGATCTTCGCGCCCGCGCCGATCGTGACCGCGCCGATCACCTTTGCGCCCGCGCCCACAAGGACATCGTCCTCCAGCGTTGGGTGCCGCTTCTCGTGTCGCGTGGAGGTGCCGCCGAGGGTCACGCCCTGGAGGATGTGACAGCGGTCGCCGATCTCGGCGGTCTCCCCGATCACGACGCCCATACCGTGGTCGATGAAGAGGAAGTGCCCGATCCGCGCCTTCGGGTGGATGTCGACGCCGGTGACCATCCGCGCTGTGTTCGCGATGAGCCGCGCCAGCAGCGGGAACCCAGCGGCGTCGACCCGGTGCGCGATCCGGTGCGCGATCAGGGCGTGGACGCCGGGGTAGGTCAGCAGCACCTCCAGCGCGGAGCGCGCGGCGGGATCCCGCTGCATCGCGGCGTGGATGTCTTCGCGTACACCGTCTAGGAATCCCACGGGCGTTGCCTTCACGGCTCGCGCCACCCCTGGGGATCGGGGTTCGCGCGGTTGCTTATGGTACCGCGCCACCCGTTGGCTGCAGCGCCGCCGTCCAGGGGATGGGTGGGCCTACCGCCCCGGGTCCGGATCGGCACCGAGGTTGGCGGCCTCCGCCGAGAGGATGGAGGTGCGGATCTGCTGGGCGATGTCGGAGACGGCGCCCGGGTTGTTCGGCATGAAGATGACCGTGGACTTCGAGCCGGCGGCGATCTCCTTCTGGGTGTCCATCCACTGGCCAAGGAGCAGCAGATCCATCAGGGATCGCTCATCGACGCGGTCGTCGGCGTTTGTGCCGCGCACCAATTCGACGGAGTCACGCAGGCCCTGGGCGATCGCTTTCCGCTGGTTGGCGAGGCCCTCCCCCTGGAGTTTCTTGCTCTCCGCCTCGGCCTCCGCCTGCTTGACTAGGGTGATCCGGTTTGCTTCGGCACGTTGGACGGCAGCCTCCCGCTCGCGGTGGGCGGCCTGCACCTCGTTCATCGCCACCTTCACTCGCTCGTCGGGGTCAATGTCGTTCACGAGGACGTTGACGATTTCGTAGCCGTACTGCTCCATGCGGCCGGTCAGGTCGGTGTCGACGGCCTTGGCGATCGAGTCTTTGTTCTCGAACGCCTCCTCCAGGGTCATGATGGGCACCTGGGCGCGCACCACGTCAAAGACGTACGCCTCGATCTGGCGCTGGTGGTCGGTCAGGCGGTACACGGCGTCCTGAATCCGGTCTTCGCGGACCTGGTACTGAATGACGATAGCGAGTTCGACAAAGACGTTGTCCTTCGACTTGCTCTCCACCGTGACATCAAGCTGCTGGACGCGCAGGCTGACCCGCTGGTGAATGCGGTCGATGATCGGGATTTTGAACCCGAGTCCGGCATCCGCGAGTCGCAAGAATTTGCCGAACCGTTCGATGACGGCGGCTGTTTGCTGCTCCACAGTGAAGAACGAGCTGGCGAGAACCCACAGGGCAAGTAAGACGGCGACCACCAGGGCAATGATCGTGATGGTGGTCGAGGGCGACATACGGGGCCTCCGGGCTCCTGCCGTCCTACCGCGAGGATCGGTGCGGCATCTCCATCTTATGCGCGCTGATGAGCCCTCCATTCGCGACGGGCGCGACCCTCCTCCTGAGTGGTGGGTAGGTGGGTAAAGAGTAATAAACCTTATCAGTTCCCTTATCAGTTCCCTTATCAGTTTCTGAGTGCTCCGCCCGTCCTCGGACTGGAGCGCGGGACGGGCTGCGTGAAGCCGTCGCGCCCGTCTTGCGTTGATCGTGCCGAGCGGGCCTCCGTATACTGCTCGACAGCCGCCCGAAAGGGCGGTTGGTTCTCTCTGCCGCCCGTCCGATGGGCTCGCGGTGTGCCCGAGTGGCGCAACGGCAGCGCAGCCGCTTTGTAAGCGGAAGGTTGTGGGTTCAAATCCCTCCTCGGGCTCCAGGCCCAACGGGGGCGGCGGCCTCGACCCATGGGTGGACGGCAGGGCGGATGCTCCCGCACGGGTGGGAGAGTGGCTAATTCCAGCGGTCTGTAAAACCGCCGCCTTAACGGCTACACAGGTTCGAATCCTGTCCCGTGCACCAGAGCGGATTGTTCACGGCGACCAGGACGCCGGCACGGGCCCCCATAGCTCAGTGGCAGAGCGCGTTCTTGGTAAGAACGAGGTCATGAGTTCAAGTCTCATTGGGGGCTCCAGCGTCCTCGACTGATCGAGGACGCTGCGGGCGGCAGCGGGCCGGTACGACACCCCGGCGGAGGAGTAGCGACGATGGCCAAGGGCGTATTCGAGCGGACCAAGCCGCACCTGAACATCGGGACGATTGGTCACGTGGACCACGGGAAGACGTCCCTGACGGCGGCGATCAC
>QZJI01000080.1 GCA_003599735.1 Dehalococcoidia bacterium
ACCACGCGGTCGCGACCGAGGCCCCCGCCGCGACCCCCGCGGCGACGCACGCGAATGGGCCGACCGCGCGGACCGCGAGGCCGGGCGCGAGGCCGAGGCCAAGGGCGAGGAGGGCGATCGCGCCGAGCACGCCGAACGGCTGCAGCGCGGCGGAGTCGCGCCAGCCGGTGACCGTGGAGAGCGCGACCGCGGCGCCGAGGAGGGCGAGGCGGTCGCCGGCGATCGGGCGGCCGAGGCGGCGTCCCGCGATGACCGCGGTGAGCGCGAGGGAGGCGACCCAGATCGGGACGTTGATCCCCACCCCGGAGCGGTAGAAGAGGATGTCGGTCCAGACGGCCAGCAGGATCGCGAGCACGCCGATGACGCGGACGCCGGCTGGCTCGATGACGATCGGCGGCAGGAGCAGTCGGGCGATGAAGCCCTCGAACGTGCCCGGCCTGTACGGACTCGACGGCTCAGCCGCCGGCCTGGAGATGTCAACCATCATGACCCCGTCAGGCCCACCCTGATTGGAGGGTACCGCAGAACGTGGCGTCCTGTGGCGGGAGGGAGACCGCTTCTTCCGCGCTCGATACGGCGCCCCTGACCGGAGTCCGCGGCCCGGCGGAGTCCCGCTAGGCGACGACCGTGGTGAGCGCTGAGGAGGGCGACCCAGATCGGGACGTTGATCCCCAGTCCGGACCGGTGGAAGAGGATGTCGGTCCAGATGGCCAGCAGGATCGCCAGCACACCGATGGCGCGGACGCCGGCCGGCCGGATTACGATCGGCGGTAGGAGCATTCGGGCGACGAAGCCCTCGAGCATGCCCGGACTGTCGCGGTCGCTCCAGCGAACCTTGACCCGCTGCAGCCGCAGTAAGGAACGTCTCAATCTGTAGACTTTCAGAATGACGATTTCAGAGCCACTGCCGTCGAGTGATGACTTCCGGCGCCTCGCAACGGCGCATGCGCACCGCATTGAAGCCTTCTTTGGCAAACGCGGGTTGGGCCCGCTGCGCCGACAGTATCCCGAGCATCCGGCGATCGCTGAGGTGGATGTGCTCCGGAGGTTTGCTGACAACTCCGGAATCCCGCTCTACGAAGAGATTGCATTTCTCAGCCAGATCCACTCGATGACCTTGGAAGCAATGCACTGGCCTCCCGGTGGTGGGTCGGCTGATCCGCTGTCTTTCGCTCCGACTCCCGCAATTAGGAAATATCTCGCGTCGCGGCTCCGCGAACCCGGGAGCTACGGTGACACCATGGCCGAGTTGTTCACCTGGGGGCGTCTGGCATCGAATGGGTTAGGCGTCCAAGCGATGGTGGCCGACCAAGGCCTGCCCGACCTACGTCTGACCAAGGATGGATGGTCGGTTGTGGGTGATGTGAAGCGAATCCACGTCGGTTCGAACACCGACGCAGCTCATCGCGCCGTTCAGAAAGCTAACAAGCAAATTCGTGAGGTACCGGGCCCGCACCAGGCGGGTATCGCATGGATCTACGTCGAACGGCCACTCGATCGGATCGCACTAGACGATCGCATACCTTCCGACGTGGTGCCCTATGTCGAGGTCGTCGCCGGAATCCTCAATGGTTCAACATGCAGAAGTGTTACGGTGGCTCTGATCATCTGGGATGACGTGAAGGCGATGGACAAGGGGGATGGCAGTGCCACCTACATCTTTAGCCGCCGCTGTCATGTCATCAACCACAGCCAACCGCGCGTTCCGCTGCCTGCCTCGGTCGACCAATTTCAACCTACCGTGTGGTCTGCCATCCGCTCTGCGCATCCCTCACCGCTAGATCCGACGGCTCGGGGGGTTCCAGTGCCCCGCGAGATACGCGCACGGCAGGACATTACAACAGTTGCGTTTCGGCAGCTGTCGGAGCTTGGCGACGGCATTCACGCGGGTCAGGCCTTGGAAGTCCTCGCCGATCCCGATGACTTCGAGGTCATCGGGAGGACGGTGCTTATCGCTACACGGCACGTACCGATCGCGTCGCACACGTTGATCGTCTTCGCGTCGCTGAAGCCTGACGGACGTCGAGAAGTCAGTGTGGCGTTCAGACTGCCGGACAGCCTGCGCCACTCTGCAGATCGTGCCTCACCCGTCATGCTCCTCACCGATCTGCTCGGTCACTTCGGCCTTCCGGTGCGGATGAATGGATCTGATGAACTCTTTCGCGAACACGTTCGGGTTCCAATCCGGAACAACGAGCCGATCTTGACTATCCCGGACAATGGCGGAAGCGGATTCGCGCACGCAGTAGTTCGTCATGGTGATGGATTCGATGACGCCTTCGCTGTCTTCGCCATCGACAGCGGGAAGTACCAGCAGGCGCTTCGGGATCTCGCCGGTGCTACGTCCTAAACGTCTCGTCCCGACCAAAGCTTCCCGCATCATGAGGTGACATGCCGATCCCGCTGGAATCGCGAGGCGTCACGTGCCACCGAGCACCTGCTCTTGGTTTCTTTCGTGAGGAGCGCTCGTGCTATCGGTGTGCCGGAGCCTACGTTCCTGGCACCTCTCGTCGGTACTTGCGAACCACGAGCCATGCTTCGCGTAGCGACGCTGTCCCCGCGATCTCCGCAAGCCATGGATAGCGAAGTCGGGCGACCGCGTCTATCCGGACATTGAGGCCGCCTAATACGGCGATGCCCACGTACCACGGCAGTCGACGATCCTGATGAGCGAAGCGAAGCCGGAGATATGTCTGTTCGTATGCGGAGAGCAGACCCATTGCCAGTAGGAATGGGATAACGCCGATCGCCATCCAAAGCGGTAGAACCAGCTCTCTAGCGAGCTGACCCCCATCCAGTGACGTCCAAGAGGTGGTGACGCGCCACACGACGAACGCGAAAACGGCCAGCCCGAACGCTGCCAGCAACGCTTCCACGAGTCGTTTCACAGGCAGGAACCTCGACTCTGTCTCGGCGACCGCACCTAAGGCGACGAGAAGGAACAGGACGGGCTGGAGAACCAACTCCCATGCCAGAGGGAAGACGAAGATGTTGTTAGTGAAGAACTCGACGAGAACGGTAGCGGCGATCGTTCGACGAACGACCGAGCGGACGTAGCTGTAATCCTTCGCCTGGACCGCCATCCCGAACGCGACAGTCCCGGATCCGATGAACCAGACCACGGTGTCCTTGGCGAGCGCCGTGTTCCATGCATCGAACCGGCTTCCGACGGCGCACAGAATCGCGACATTTCCTGTAAGAAGTGCGAGCGGCACAGACAACTTTGGGGTGAGCACACTCCTGAGGACAGCGAAGGCGCTGCTTCGAATCGATGACTGCGTGAGCCCCCAGGCTATGAGGAGGCCCAGCCAGATCATCAACGCAAGCTCGCGGCTGTTCATTCCGAGGTTGCTGACTACGGTCATCCATACCCCACGTGGCTCTGATCGCTACGTCAGGCCCGGTCCGACCTTAGCCAACCCTACCCCGCCACTAACAATGCCAGCCCCCGAGCCACCGCGTCCTGCACCCGATCCGCCGTAGCGCGGGCGTCGAGGTCGTCCGAGGTGTCGAGGACGGCGCCGGGGATGAGGCCGGCGGCGGTGTCGCGGGTGAGTTCGGCGTGGAGCAGACGGACGCGGTCGTGCATCAGGGGGTGCGCGCTGGCCGGGTCGTGGCGGAGGGCGACCTCGACCGAGGGGAGCAGGGTGACGAGGTGGACGGGGACGCCGATCCCGGCGAGCGCCTCGCGGTATTGCGGGACGGCCTCGGCGGTGGCGATGTCGGAGATGACGACGGCATAGCGGAGGGCGATGCTCTCGCGCGCGATGGCGCAGGCGTTGCGCACGGCGAGCAGCCGCTGTTCGCGCGCCTGGCGGTCGTCCTCCCAGGGGCGGCGGTAGCCGGCCTTCACCCAGTGGCGGAGGTCGTCGACCTCGACGTGGAGCATGCGGTCGAAGCGCTCGCACAGCGCCTCGGCGACGCGCGTCTTCCCGGCGCCGGGCGGGCCGCTGACGATGATGATCTGTTCCATCGAGGTGCGCGCTTTCTAGCCGTCGCTACGCGGGACGGACGTCGAGCGAGATGTCGAGGGCGGGCGCGGAGTGGGTCAGCGCGCCGCACGAGATCAGGTCGACGCCGGTCGCGGCGACGGCCGCGATCGTCTCCAGCGTGATCCCGCCCGAGGCCTCGAACAGCACGCGCTCGTACTCGGGCTTGGCGCGCGCCTCCGCGACGACCGCGGCCATCATCGCGGGCGTCATGTTGTCGAGCAGGATCACGTCCGCGCCGCCCGCGAGGGCGGCGCGCGCCATCTCCGGCGACGTCACCTCGATCTCGATGCGGAGCGTGTGAGGCACCTCGGCGCGCACGCTGGCGAGGAGCGCGGGGATCGTGACGCCGCGCTGGGCGGCGGCCTCGATGTGGTTGTCCTTGATCAGCACGCCGTCCTGCAGCGTGTCGCGGTGGTTGTGCGCGCCGCCGGTGCGGACGGCGTACCGCTCGAGCGCGCGCAGCCCCGGCGTCGTCTTCCGTGTGTCCACGACGCGCGTCCATCCGCCGGCCGAGGCCGCCTCGACGTACTGGCGCGCGAGCGTCGCGATGCCGCTCATCCGCTGCATCAGGTTGAGCGCGACGCGCTCCCCGGAGAGCATCGGCGCGAGCGGGCCGCTGACGGTCGCCACGGCGGTGCCGGACTCCACCCATGCGCCGTCCGAGGTCGACGCGCGCACCTCGATCTCCGGGGAGACCTGACGGAACACCTCGCGCACGACATCGAGGCCGCAGACGACGCCGTCCTGCTTGTAGAGCAGCGTCGCCTCGCCGCGCTGGTCGGGGGTGACGGTGGAGCGCGTCGTGACGTCGAAGCCCGCGCGGTCCTCGGCGAGCGCGTTGGCGACGATCGCCGCGACGACGGCGCTGTCCGGGGGAGAAGCCTCGACTGGCTCGGTCATGCGACACCTTCCGCGGCGCGGAACACGAGATGACGGCGCCACGACTCGCGCGGCTCGGGGAAGTCGGTGCGGTAGTGCGCGCCGCGCGACTCCTCGCGGGCCAGCGCGGCCTCGGCGGCCATGCGTCCACACACGAGAATGGAGCGCAGTTCGTACCCCGCGCGGTCGAGGGGTTCCGGGAGCACCGCCGACCAGCGCGTGAGTTGCTCCGCGGCGGCGCGGAGGCCCTCGGCGTCACGGATGATGCCGACCGAGCGCCACATCAGGTCGCGGACGGCCTGCACGGTGGGCGGTCCGCCGTTGCCGCGCGCGGGGGAGAGGTGGAGATGGTCGCGAGATCGCTCGAGGGCAGGGGCCGGCGTCGACTGACGGTAGAGCCGCTCGACGGTGCGGTGGGCGAACACCACGGTCTCGAGCAGCGAGTTGGAGGCGAGGCGGTTCGCGCCGTGGACGCCGGTGCAGGCGGTCTCGCCGACGGCGAAGAGGCCGGGGACCGTCGTCTCGCCCCAGGTGTTCGTGCGGACGCCACCCATCGTGTAGTGCGCGGCGGGCGAGACGGGGATGCGGTCGCGCGCCATGTCGAGACCGGCCTCGCGGCAGGTGGCGTAGATCTGCGGGAAGCGCGCGGCGAGCCAGGCCTCGTCCCGGTCGGTGATGTCGAGGAGGACGTGGTCGCTGCCGGTGCGGGTCATCTCGGCGTGCGCGGCGCGCGCGACCACATCGCGCGGCGCGAGTTCGGCGCGCTCGGGGTCGTAGTCGGGCATGAAGCGGCGTCCGTCCGTGGCGAACAGCCGCGCGCCCTCGCCTCGGACGGCCTCCGAGATCAGGAAGACCGGGCGTCCGGGGAGGACGAGGGCGGTGGGGTGGAACTGCGTGAACTCCATGTCCTGCACCTCGGCGCCGGAGGCATAGGCGAGCGCCGCGCCGTCGCCGGTGGAGACCACGGGGTTCGTCGTCGTGCGGTACATCTGCCCCGCGCCGCCGGTGGCGAGGACGACGCGGCCCGCGCCGAAGCGCCGGCGCTCGCCGGTCGTCGTGGTGAACGTCTCGATGCCGGCGGCGCGGCCGTCCTCGACGACGATCCGGTTCGCCTGCGTGTGTTCGAGGATCGTGACCTCGCGCTGCGCGAGGCTGGAGAGCGAGAGCTCGATCTCGAGCCCGGTGCCGTCGCCGCGCGCGTGGAGGATGCGCGAGGCGGAGTGCGCGGCCTCGCGGCCGAGCGCGACCTCGCCGTTCGTGGTGTCGAAGTGGACGCCGTAGCGGACGAGGTCCTTGATGCGGTCGGCGGCCTCGAAGCAGAGGATGCGCGCGGCCTCTTCGTCCACCAGCCCCGCGCCAGCCTCGATGGTGTCGGCGAGGTGGGCGGCGGGGGAGTCGCCGGGGCCGACGGCGGCGGCGATGCCGCCCTGGGCGTGGCGGGTGCTGGCCTCGTGGATGTCGCCCTTCGTGACGACGAGGACGCTCGCGCCGAACTCGCGCGCCTGGATGGCGGCGTAGAGGCCGGCGATGCCGGAGCCGACGACGACGAGGTCGTAGGAGTCGCGCGCGGCCGTCGCAGGCTCGATCACGAGGGGACGCCAAGTTCGACGGGGGACGGCTCGTACCGCGTGATGGCGCTGACGATGGCGGCCCAGTCGTGCGGGACGGCCGGCCGGCCGGTCTGCGCGTCGACGTAGGCGTAGCGGTGGTTGACGCGCGCGACGACCGCGCCGTCGCTGGCCGCCGCGAGTTCGCACTCGAAGCGGAGGCGGCCCTCGACGGCTTCGACGCAGCGGAGGCGGACGATGGCGGCGTCGTCCCAGCGGAGCGGCGCGCGGTAGCGCACTTCGGTGTGCGACTGGAAGCGCAGCACCTCGCGGTGGCTGGGGACTCCGGCCTCGCGGTCGTAGGCGTCGAGGGCGATCTCGGTGAGGGCGAGCATCACGCCGCCGTGGACGAAGGGCGTGCCGCCGAAGGCGTCGGTGTGACGGAGCGGCATGCGTTGTTCGAAGCGGAACGCGGGGTCGGCCATCCTGGGTGTTGCCTCGACAGTCAGTGCCGCAAACGGGGGACGGTTACTTGAGCGCGAGCATCCGCTCGAGGGCGACCTTCGCGTCGCGCTTGTGGGCCTCGGGCACCCGGACGCGGTTCACCACGCGGCCCGCGACGAGCTCTTCCATCACCCACGCGAGGTAGGCGGGGTGGACGCGGTACATCGTGCTGCACGGGCAGACCACCGGGTCGAGGCAGAAGATCGTCTTGTCCGGGTGCTCCTTCGCGAGCCGGGAGACGAGGTTGATCTCGGTGCCGACGCCGATCACGGAGCCGGCGGGCGCCTGCTCGATGTACTTCACGATGTAGCCGGTGGAGCCGTCCGCGTCGGCGGCCTGCACCACGTCCCAGCGGCATTCGGGGTGGACGACGATCTTCGCTTCGGGGTAGCGGGCGCGAGCCTGCTCGACCTGCGCGACCGTGAACCGCTGGTGGACGGAGCAGTGGCCCTGCCACAGGATGATCCGGGAGCGGTCGAGGGCCTCGCGGGTCGCGCCGCCGAGGTTGCCGGCAGGGCGCCGCCAGTCCCACAGCACCATCTGCTCCAGCGGGATGCCCATCGCGTGGCCGGTGTTCCGGCCCAGGTGCTGGTCCGGGAAGAAGAAGACGCGCTTGCCTCGCTGGAACGCCCACTCGAGCACCTTGCCGGCGTTCGAGGAGGTGCAGACGACGCCGTTGTTCGCGCCGCAGAACGCTTTCAGGCTCGCCGCGGAGTTCATGTAGGTGACAGGGATGATGTCTTCGGTGCCGCCGAAGAGCTCGCGCAGTTCCGCCCAGGCGGCGTGGACGTCCGCCTCCGCCGCCATGTCGGCCATCGAACAGCCGGCCTCCATGTTGGGGAGGATCGTCTGCTGGTGGGGGGCGGCGAGGATGTCGGCGGCCTCCGCCATGAAGTGGACGCCGCAGAAGACGATGTAGTCGGACTCCGGCCGCTCCGACGCGTACCGTGCCAGCGCGAACGAGTCGCCGCGCTCGTCGGCGAACTGGATGATGTCCTCGCGCTGGTAGTGGTGGCCGAGGATCACGACCCGCTTGCCGAGGGCCGCCCGCGCCGTCCGGATCCGCTCCGCGAGTTCGGGGGCCTCCATCGTCCAGTAGCGTTCCGGGATCGAGGGCTGCCAAGAGGAGAAGGCGACCTCGAGGGCGAGGGGGACGGTCTCGATCCCGGTGTCGGTCTCGCACTGGAGCTGGGCCATCGGGAACGACTTGTAGTCGAGGACAGGGGCGGTGGCAGAAGGGGTCATCACGGGCCTCACGTCCTTTGCGTATCAAGTACGCAAAGTGCTTCGTGTGCAGCGTACGCTTTCCCGCCCCGGCGGGTCAACCCTTCGATCCGCCGCGGGGCGGCAGGAGGTCAGCAGGGGGGGCAGCAGGCGCGATGGGCGGGCATCCGGGCGTCCGAACCACGCCTCGCGACGCCTCAGTTCCGCTCCGCGGGCCGGTACACGCCATCCGGACGCCAGGAGTACGTCAACGTCCCGAGCATCGGGCCGAGGTCGGCGACGACGGTACCGTCCGGCTTCGCGATGCGGAGACGTTGCGGTGCCGCGGGCGACTCGAGGCCCGGCGTGCCATAGGCAATCTTCCCGAGATCGGGCGAGAACGCACGCCAGAGCACGCCCGGGTCGCCTCGGCCGAGGACGTCCGGCTCGACCTGCACGGGGACGCTCACCGGCTCGGCCGTCCCGGCCCGCACCGTGCACTGGACGGTCGGTACGTTGCCAGGGCGTGGCGTCCAGCACACGCGGCTGCTGTCGCCGGAGAAGACGAATTCGGCGGCCAGTCCCATGCCTTCCACGGGGAACACAGACCCGGCGACCGGCGTGACCGTGCCGGCCTGGAGGTCGGCGATGGCGAGGTGCTGCCGGATCGGGACGTCCTGGTCAACGGGGATCGCGAGCGCGACCCGCACGCCGTCGGGCGCCAGGCGGGCGATGCCATACGTGGTCCGCGGCAGCGCCCTCGGAGCGCCGCTCCCGAGGTCGATCGCCACGGCGCCGGAATAGTTGTGCACGAACAGCGTCGAGTCGCCGAGCACCCAGTCCGCCTGCGCCCCGCCACGCAGGTCGAGGCCGCTCCGCGCAGGCGGCTGGAACACCTGGCGCTGGCCGGTCTGAACGTCGATGACCGTGATACCGGCCGCGCCGGGGTATGCGATCCGCGTGCCGTCGCGGTCCCACCGGAACCTCGCCGCGCTGCTGGCATACGCATCTTCGATGTCCGCGACCACCCGGCCGCCGAGGTCCACGACGCTCCAGGCGAGGTGATTGGCCGGCGGCGGGACCGCGACGATCAGCGCATCGCCAGCGGGCGACCAGCTCCACTCGTCGAACAGGTTGTTCTTCACGGCGACGCGCTCGCGGCCGTCGGATCCACGCACGCTGACGTACCCCTTGACCTCGCAGGCGATCAGGTCGCCCCGGGCCGCCCAGCGCGGGGCAGCGGCGCACTCACCCGGCTGGAAGGGCATCGCGCGCTCGTCGCCGCGGGCGCTGGCGGCCAGCACCGATCCGTCGTCGCGCCAGCAAGCGATGCGGCCGCCATCGGGTGACCAGACGAGCCCGCCGTTGAGCACGTCACGACGCTTCGTGCTTCCGATCCCGGTGCATTTTTCGATCAACTTCACGCGCCCGGTCCCGTCCGCGTCGACCAGCCACGCCGTCCCGTCAGCGTCGAGGTAGGCGAGTTGCGGGCGGTAGGCGTATCCGCCGCCGCTCTCCGTCTGAGGCGTGGCAGGCCCGGCGGGCGCGCGATCGCCCGTCGCCCCCGCGTTGCCATCAGGAGCCACGGTCTCAGTAGCGGGCGGTGGGGGCGTGGAATCGCAACTGAGCACGACAAGAGCGGCGAGCACGAACGCAGCGACGATCAGCAGACGCTTCATATCTCTCCAACGCTCACCGCCATGGAACGTTCCTTCGTCGCTGGCCCATTAATTTATAATGAACATCGGTGTAGCGATTCGTGCTATAGTGTTTGGACAGCGCACTCGAAACGCGCCCCCTCAGATTCCGCCTCAGGCACGTCTCCCACACGTTTCCTTACCTGAGGTCTGAGACTCGAATCATTCCTGCCTCCACATGGACCAGGTACGAACAGCCGGCATCGTCCGGACGGAAGAGATATACCTTGACTCAGCAGACTGTTGATTCCACGCCCCAGAAGATCCACGTCGGCAACCTCGCCGCCCAGGCGAGCGAAGCGGACGTCCGCGCCCTCTTCGCCGTCCACGGCAACGTGGCCTCGTACAACCGCCCCACCGAGGGCGACGCGCAGCAGCCGAGCGGATTCGCGTTCGTCGAGATGACGAAGGACGACGCGGCCAAGGCCATCAAGGCCCTGGACGGGCACGAGCTGGCCGGCCAGGCGATCAAGGTCAGCGCCGCGCGAGCGACCGCGTAACGGATCCGGTCACACACCGAGGGCCTCGAGCACCTCGATGAGTTGACCATATCTTGCGGCGTGTGCCGGTCGCTCTGGTGGGGATTCCAGGCAGTTACCGACGACACGCGCCGCAGGATCCGCGGGACACCCGCGCGATGAGCACAGCGCTCCACGCCCGCTGGCAGTACACCGGGGACTCCAGCACACGCGCTCAACCCCGGGTACGCCGTCCATCGGCGATCCGATTTGGAGACACAGAGATATGGGATTACTGACGTGGATTCTGGTCGGCCTCGTGGCCGGATTGCTCGCGGAATTCGCACTGGGCGGGGGGCCGGGCGGTATCGGGCCTCGGCGCCTGGTCATGGCGGTAGCCCTCGGCATTGCGGGAGCGTTAGTCGGTGGCTTCCTGAGCACGATGCTCGGCTTTGGGGATGTGACGGGCTTCAACGTCCGCAGCATTCTGATCGCGATGGGCGGCGCCATCCTCGTCATCATGGCGGTCCGCATGTTGTCTGGCCGTCGCGGCTCGATGTAGCCGCGGCGAACCGCTTTCAAACGCGGCCGTACCGCTTGAACGCTTGAAAGAGAGAACTAGACCGTGAACACGAATTTCGGGAACACCAACATCGGATTCAGCCTCGCACTGGTGACCACCGGCGCGATCCTCACGTGGGCGGTCAACGCCACGGTTGCGGGCATCGACATCACCACCGTGGGAGTGATCCTCATGGTGGTGGGGTCTGTCGGACTGGCACTGTCGTTGCTCTTCTGGAGCAGCTTCGCGCCATTCGCCCGCCGGACGGCGGTCGTAGAGACGCGCGAAGTGGTCGACCGCATCTAGCGTCTCGCCTGCTCACACGGGGACCCGACGTCAGTGCGTTGGGTGCTCCGTTTCGAATGGCTCAGAGGATCTCAGCGGGGGGATATCAGCGGCGCAGGCTCTCACCGCGTTACTCCTCGAAGTTACTCCTCGAACTCCGCCTGGAGCCGCGGGATTACCTCGAAGGCGATGCGCGCCAGTTGCGCGGTGCGGTCGCCGCCCGCGAAGACGAGGTTGAAGTGGCGCACGCCGGCTTCGGCGTATTCGCGGAGGCGGGCGACCCACATCTCCGCGTCGCCGTAGACCGTGTACCGCTCGAACCGCTCGAAGGGGACGCGGTAGGTGCTCTCGATCCGCTCCGCGATCGTCGGGAGCGC
>QZJI01000035.1 GCA_003599735.1 Dehalococcoidia bacterium
GACGAGGGTGGAGAGGATGGACAGCAGCGTGGTCTTCCCGGCGCCATTCGAGCCGACCAGCGCCACCTTGCGCCCGGCCGGTACCTGGACTGCCACTTCACGGACGACATCGACACCGGCGTATCGACGCGTCAGCGCATGTGTCTCAATGGCGAGCGAGGTAGTTTCGGCGCTCACGCGCCCGCCTCACGACGCCGCCAGACGAGGAAGCCCGCCGCGGTGACGACGGCCAAGACGGCCACCGCGGCGATCGCAGCACCAGGTTGTTCGGTCAGCGGGTGGTGTCGCAGTCTTCCCGCCACGCCATCGATGTCGACGACGAGCGACTGGCCCGCTTCGATCCGCGCAGGACTGCGGACCACAAACAGCACGGTGCGGGCGTCGTCCTGTAGCACCTGGTTGTCCGCCTGCTCCGCCGGAGCGACCGGCCGGACACCCCGCACGAACTCGCGAGGGACGCGTGCGACGACCGACTCCGCTGGCACCGGCACCGTGACGCGCAACCGGTAGCGGTCCACGGCGGCATCGTACTTCACGAGGTAGGACGTAATGATCGAGGAGGCCTCGCCAGGGCGGACGGGCGTCGTGACTGAAAAGACACCGTTGACCAGCGAGCCGCCGCCGTCCTCACCACTTGCCTCGGTGGTGCCTTCGGGCGCGGGGATACGGAGGGTGACGCCGGAAGGGCCACCGGTGTAGACACGGTCGCCCGTGACCGCAACCACGTCCTCGCGCAGGATGCCGATCTCTCCCTGCTGGGGGTCGATGCCGACTACAGTGACGATCGTCTGGATCAACTGGAGGACGTCCGCGCGGTCGGTCGTCGCATACACGGTGAAGTCGCGCGTGGCGGCTCGCTCGCTGCCGGTGAAGCGCACCGGGTCACCGAAGTAGTCGACCCGCTGGTAGTTCAGCCGAGGGACGTAGGTGCGTGCCTCGGCGGCTGGTACGCGCAGCTCATACAGACCGTTGGTCACCGGGGTCCTCACGCTCCCCGTGGCCTGTGACCCTTCAAGGACGATCAACTCGACCTGGACGGCGCCCTCCAGCGCGGCGCCGGTGCTGGCCATCGTGACGCGGCCGTGGACGACCCCTTCGGGCGCGGGCTCCTGGGCGGCGGCGGGTATCGCGCTGACGAGCGCGAGCGTGACGGTGACAAGGAGCGTCGTGAGCGCAGGGTGGGTCACCGCGTCGCCGCCTGATCAGCGCCGGCGGCGCGGAGCGCCTCAGTGACTTCGCGGAGGCGCGGGCCGAGGGCGCGCCGGCCATCGAGGCGATCGGCGGGGCTGATCCGGCCAGCAGAGGCATCCTCGTCCAGTTCACGGAGGGCCAGCAGCAGGCTGTCGCGCTCGGCGGCCAGTTCGACGGCCTCGCCGGCCGGATCGCCAGCCAGCGTGTCGCCGCTACGCGGGAGCGCGATAAAGGCGCAGGCGGCGAGCGCGAAGAGCGCGAGGACGGCCCATTCCATCAGGCGTGCGCCTCCGGCCCACCGTCGCCCGCGATCTGAGCGTCTAGCCAGGCATCGTCGACTCCAGCAGGAGCCGGAGCGTGCGCTCGCGTCTTCGACCGACGAGCCGAGAGGAGAAACCATCCGCCGCCGGCTGCCACAAGCAACAGCGACGCGCCCACCCAGCCGAACAGCACTAGGTTGAACCCCTCGCGCGAGAGTTTGGCGCGGACGCGCGCGCCGTAACGCTGTTCGAAGTACAGGATGATGTCGTCCGACGTCGATCCGGCAGCCAGCCGTTCACGAATGATCTGCTTCATGTCAGCACAGATCGCGGTGCCGCAAACATCCAGCCGTTCGTTCGTGCAGATCGGGCAGAGCAACTGGCGCTCGATCGCCTGCGCTTGCGCCTCGATGCGCGGGTCGGACGCTGGAGGCACCTGCGCCGCGGTGGGTGACACTTCCACGAGTGCGCCCGCGAGAAGCGCGAGCGCGAGCAGCGGGGTGAGTGTGCGCCTCATGCCTGCTGGGCCTCAGCGGGTGCAACCGCGACGACCGGACGGCGCACGCGTGCCGGGCCGTACGCGAGCAAGCCGCCTGCGATGTAAATACCGCCGCCGATCCAGAGCCACATGATCAGCGGGTTCACGAACGCGTGTATTTCCGCCACGCCGTCGGCGTTCCAGCCCTGGACGAACAGGTAGAGGTCGCGCGTCAGGCTTTCGTCGAGCGCGACGATGCCCGTCGGCTGCTCCGGGAAGTTCGAGAAGAAGCGGCGTCCCGGCCGCATGAGGGCCACCTCGCTGCCGTCCTTGGTCACGCGGACGTCGGCGTAGACCTCAAGTTCGATTCCGTTCACGCGAGGTTCACGCGAGGTCAGGCGCTCATAAGTGAAAGTGTATCCGCGTGCCTCGAACGACTCGCCGGGGGCGAGGACGGCGCGCGCCTGCTCGCGGTAGATCGTGGATCCGACGACGGCGACCACCATGACGGCGACGCCGAGATGGACAAGGTAGCCGCCGTAGCGCCTCGGGTCCCGCGCGAACAGCGAGGGCGCGGCCTGCACAGGGGAGACGCCGCACGCGCGTCCTACAGCCCTCGCGCCTGCCGCGAACTCACGGAGTGTCACCAGCATGACCGCGATCGCGCCCCCGGTCGCCGCGAGAGCCTCGGCGTGGCGCATCCCGAGGAGGAACAGGGCACCCATGGCGATCCCAGCGATGGCGGACGGGATCAGCAGACGGCGGCGGAGAATGCCCGGCGCGGCACGCCGCCACGGCAGGATTGTCCCGAGCGCGGCCAGCAGCAGCATCACGACGAACAGCGGCCCCATCACCTCGTTGAAGAATGGCGGGCCGACGGTGATGCGTACGTTTTGCAGCAGTTCGGAGAAGACAGGGAAGAGCGTGCCGCCGAGTATGACGAGCGCCATCGCGACCATGAGGTAGGAGTTCAGGATCAGTCCGGTCTCCCGCGACGCCAGCGAGTCCAGTTCGCTTACCGCGCGCAACCTCGGGAGACGCCACACGATCAGGAGAAGGCTCACCGCGACCGTCGCACCCAGGAGGACGAGGAAGTACGGGCCGACCTCGGACTGCGCGAACGAGTGGACGGATGCAACGAGGCCGGAGCGCACGTTGAACGTCCCGAACACCGCGAGGCAGAACGCGGTCAGCACGAGGACGACGTTCCAAGCCTTGAGCATTCCCCGCCTCTCCTGCACGATCAGCGCATGCAGGAAGCCGATGATCGGTAGCAACGGCAGGATGGCGGAGTTCTCCACCGGATCCCAGCCCCAGTACCCGCCCCATCCCAGCACCGTGTATGCCCACCACCCGCCGAGGAAGTTCCCGACGCTCAGGACGAGGAACGAGGTCAGCGCCCAGCCTCGGGCGTGGCGTACCCAGGCGCCGTCCAGCCGTCCGGAGAGCAGGGCGGCAGCGCCCAGCGTGAATGGGAGCACAGTGGAGACGAGGCCGGAGAGCAGGAACGGCGGGTGGACCAGCATTCCGGGGTCCACCAGCAGTGGGTTCAGCCCTTGACCGTCCGCCGGGATCACCGCACTCACGCGGAATGGGGAGGCGAAGAAGACGAGGGCGAAGAGGAATGCCGCGATAACTACGCCCAGCGTCGTGACGGCGTGGGGCGCACCCCAGGGGATCCGGGGCACCGTGATCAGCACAAACGCCGCCATGAACAGCGACATGGACCACGTCCAGAAAAGCAGGGAACCGGGCTGTCCGCTATAGAGCGAGGCCCATTTCATCGCCGTCTGCATTTCGCTCGATGAGACGGAGGCGACATGCGCAATCGAGAAGTCGTTGGTGAGGAGGGCATACCCCATCGTGAAGACGGCTGTCGTCGTCAGTAGTGCCACGGCGAGGATCGCGCGCCGTCCGGCCAGGAGCAGCGCGCGGTGACCGAGACGGAGGCCCGCTATCGAGGCTCCGGCTGCGAACAGGGATGCCCCCAGCGCCGTCAGGAGCGCGGAGGCACCAACCGTTGCGACGATGTTCACGCTACCGGCCGGACGGTGTCGGGCTGTTGAGCCCCTTGAGGATATCTGACGAGATTGAACCGACCGGGGGCGTCCCCGAGACAAACTCGTTCTCGTGTTTGATGACGACGGAGGAGGCCTCCAAGTGTCCGGGACGGTCAGAGGTGCCGTCAATCACCACGAAGGCGGATGGCCCGAAGAGGTTGGGCACGACCCCGTTGTATGTGATCGACATCCGCTCGCCGTGTTCACCCTGGATGTCGAATGCTACCGACTTCCCGTCCTGTTTGATCGTCTCCGGCACCACTCGCCCCCCAACGCGCCAGCGGGTGGCGGTCTCGTTCCCGATCTGCTGGGCGAACTCCTCGGGGGTGACGTAGTAGGAGACGGACGAGGACGCGGCTTTGAAGGCAAGTAGCCCGATAGCCGCTGTGGCGACCGCCAGCAGCAGGATCAATCGGGCACGGCGGCTGGAGAGCCTCGCGGAACGGAAGTCCAGCGCCACTACGGCCTCCCGCCGGGTGCAATTTCGTTGAGTAGTCCTCGGAGGGTGCGCTCATCCAGGGGGCCCGTGAACTGGGATCGCACCGCACCTCCGGGGGCGACGAAAAACGCGGTAGGCAGTCCCTGCACACCGTATTCAACGTACACGGCGCGAGCTTCGTCCGCGACGATGGGGAACGAGAGCCGGTACTGCTTCACGAACTGCCGGGCGTCCTCCGGTTGATCCCACATGTTTACACCCAAGAAGACATAACCACGGTCACGGTACTCGGGCCAGAGAGCCTCAATGACCGGCGCTTCTGTCTGGCAGGGGACGCACCATGAGGCCCAGAAATAGATAAACACCGGGCGCTGGTTCTCTCGCGCGAAGTCGAATGTCTCGCCGTCGAGTTGCGTAAGCGTGAAGGGGGGGGCGGAGGAGAGTGTGGCGTCTGTCCGGCCCTCGACGGAACCTCCGACGCCGCGCTGGAGCGCGACAGCGAGGGTGCCCAGCAGAAACAGGAGCCCCGCGCCGACGACCAGGGTGATGAGGAGTGCGGGGCGCGGGCAAGCCATTAGATTCGGAGGGTAGATCGGCGCGGCAACGACTTCAACGAGCGCCTGGTGCGCCTTCCCCAAGTTCGGAGATGATCGATGTGTCCCCACACGCATCCTCGCCGGGAAGGGCAGAGGGCTGCTGAAAGTACCCGGTACCAGCATGGAAGTTCAGCCGAGGTCGACAGCCAGATGATGGCACCTCGCCTTGACCTGCCTCGCCTTGACCTAAGGAATACCATCCAACCGCTATCACAAACATGGTTGATTAGGCGAGCAAAATATCCGGCAGGCATGGACATGTGCCGAACAGCTTAAAGATGACGCTCCGCGAAATGCTAAGGAGAGGCCCCATCATGGCCGTAAAGGATTTCTCAAACCCGTACGAATTCTCCGCGCGCAGTTACGAATGGCGTCTGCATTGCGGTCCGGAGGCGATTGAGAACCGCCTGAAGGAGGAGGTCATCCGGCTCGGGGCAAAGCGCGCCTTCGTGTTCTGCTCGCCCTCGATCAAGAGCAAGACGAACAGCGTGGAACGGGTACAGGCAGCGCTGGGGCCGCTGTTCGCCGGCTACTTCGACGGCATCCACGTCGAGGCCCCCTACCCGGATGTCGTCGCAGCGACGGAAGCGGCGCGGGAGGCTGGCGCCGACCTCCTGATCTCGCTCGGCGCCGGGACAATCGTCGTCGCGACGCGCGTGATCAACATCTACCTGTGTGAGACCGGCGACCACCAAGCAATGGCGACGCAGTACCCGGAAGGGAAGCCAGCGGTGAGCCCGCGGCTCAATGCCCCGAAATTGCCGACCATCAACATCACCACAACGCCGACCGGGGCGATGAACCGCGGCGGCCAGGGCGTCGCGAGCCCGCACCTCGATCAGAACCGGTTGGAGTATTTCGACCCGAAGACGCGCCCTGCGGCACTCATCTGGGACCACGAGGCGATTATGGCGACGCCACTCAACATGATGCGAGGGTTTTGCATCAACGGATACATCGGCTCGGCGCTCGGCGCTGGCCGTCGGAGCGAGAACCCGCTCGTCGAGGCCGACCGCGAACACATGAAAGCCCTGCACCAGCGTGCCTACCGGCGGATGCACGAGGATCCGAATGCAATCGATTGGCGTATCGACCTCTTCACCTCGGCCCTCCTCGGGAACCGGGCGGCGGACGACTCATTGCGAGGCGCTCACATGCACAACGGCGAGTCCTTCGAGAGTGACTACGGCCTGGGCACGGCGCTCCACATCCGCTTCCCGCACGTCTGGCAGCAGGACTCCGGCTCCGCTCTCCGGGCGACGGTGATCCGGCAGTCGAAGGCGCCCTCAAAGGAAACGCTGGAGGCAGTTGCGCGCGCGCTGAACATCTGGCAGGACGGCCGTAGCCTGGAACAGACTCAGATGGCAATCGCGGACGAGGTCGAGCGCATCTACCGTGCGGAAGGAATGCCAGCGAGCGTGCGGGAACTGAAGATCTCCAAGGAGGACTTCCCGGCGATCGCGCAGGACAGCATCAAGATCTTCAACTCAAATGCCGGGTTGCGCGACCCCGAAAACCATGTGCGCGGAGCAATCGCAATGCTGGAGGCGGCCTGGTAGACACTCGCCCCATCGCAGGCATGCACTGAGAAGCGATGCCGGGCGGCTACAGGCCGATCCCCGGCAGGTCGAGCAGCGCGCGGATTTCCTGGATTTCACCGATGTGCCCGAGCGAGTGTGGCAACCCCTGCTGCCCGAGCAACGTCATCTTAGTCATCTGCCCTACGGGCTTCAGCGTGACCATCTTCTGGTAGTCCCCAGGGTCATCCCACTGCTCAAGGAACTCGGTCGTGCGAGCGCGCACCTGCATCGCATACTCGACGAACCCTTTTACATCCAAGATGCGGAGCGTCTGCGCATCTTCCCGCGGCATCCCAGTCCCCTGCGACACGGCGGGGAGACCGAGTTTTTCCGCCCAGTTCCCCTCCATCCAAACGGTCGGCCGTCGCTCTTGGATGATCCAGTTGATCGCGTTGTCCTCGGTGCGGAGAAAGTGCCAGGCGATAAAAGCGATGGTGTTGCTGGTCGGGCTGGGCACCCAATGGAACTGCTCGTCCGTAAGTGGCCCCAGCGCCCGACTGACATGCCCGTCCAACCGGTGCCCCAGGATGCGCCAGTATTCGTGCAGGGCCTCGTTCACCATGGAGCCTCCTCAGATGGCGTGAGAAGCAGCGTAGCGGCGACATGGCCCGCTCAAAACAGGCAACCGTCTGCGGTTTGTCCGCATCGAGCAGCCTTGAACTAGGCAGTTCCTACTGTATATGCGACATAAGATTATCCGCGAAGGCCCTCTCGCACGCGTCGCAGGCAGCGGACGACAAATTTATGCCTCGCTGAGGATGAATCCAGAGGAGCAGGACGGCCAGATCCAGGTCGGCGCATGAGCGACGGCTCCACCGAATCGCTGAAGAGGGCGATCGGCGGCAAGGCCGTCGACTCCAAGCGATCCACCATGGGCTTCTCGGTGCTGCGCTACAACACCTCGAAGGTGCCGTGGAACGACAAGCGCGGTAAACCTTCGCCAGCAACCGGGAGAAGGCGATCAGGATGGTCGTGAAGGGCGAGGGCACTGTCGGCGGCTACCTGCTGCCAGACGGCGACTGGGCACCGTCGAGGCGGAGCTCGGTAAGGTTCCCGGCTACGAGCAGCAACTACTCCAAGTTCTCCACCCGGAGATCGAGACGACCTACAGGTCTGTCGGGCGCGCAAGTCGTACGAGTTGCTGCGAGTAGAATGGGTCGACGCGGCCCCTTCCGGGCGGCTCGACCCGTTCCTCGCCCGACGCCGGTCAGCCCTCCGCAATGCCAGCCCGCTCCGACTGACCGATGACGCTCCACCGCGCCGTCATAGCGGGTACAATCCGCCGGCTCAGAAGCCGCCCAACGGCCCGTCGCGGGCCGATTTCGCCGTGTTGGATCAGTGACGCATCTGGAGAACACACATGGCCATCAAGCATCTGGACGGAAAAGTCGCAGTCGTCACCGGCGGCGCGGGCGGCATGGGCAGCTGGATCTCCCGCATCTTCGCCGAGCAGGGCGCGAAGGTAGTCGTGGCGGACACCGGCGCTGACGTCGAGGGCCGCATGGGCGTCGACCCCACGCGCGTCAACGCGCTCGTCAAGGAGATCCGGGACAAGGGCGGCGAGGCGGTCGCGCACATCGGAGACATCGCGGACCTCAAGGTCGCGGAAGACTTGATGCGTCTCACGCTCGACACCTATGGGACGCTGGACATCCTCGTCTGCGCTCAGGGCATCTTGCGCGAGCGGATGATCTTCAACATGACCGAGGACGACTGGGACGGCGTCATCCGCGCCCACCTGCGCGGCTGCTTCGCGGTATCGAAATACGCAGCGATCCATTGGCGGTCCACTCGGCAGGGCGGCCGCGCAATCTATTTCACCTCGGTCGCAGGTGTCCGCGGTTCAGCCGGACAGCCGAACTACTCCGCCGCGCAACAGGGCAAGGTCGGGCTAATGCTGGCGGTAGCGAAAGAACTCGGGCGGTACGGCGTCACCGCCAACTGCATCTCGCCGCTCGCCGCCACGCGCATGACCGACCGCGGACGAGCAGTGGCTGACGGGCAGGCGCCGAGCCTGACCGCGGAGGGAACCCCGGGCGATCCCAAGAACGTGGTCCCAGCCATCGTCTATCTCGCTTCGGACCAGGGTGCGGAGATCACCGGACGAGTGGTTGGCGCGACCGGGCACAAGATCACGATCTGGCGAGAGCCTGCGTGGACGCGGACGCTCTACAACGAGGATCCGTACTGGGATATCGACAAGCTGTTCGAACTTATGCCGGAGACGCTGGGCGCCGGTGGCTTCCAGATGGCGACACCGCAGAGCCCGTAGCCTAACTGCGATCGAACCCTAGCATCGTCAACGGACGGAGCAGCACATGGCAACAAAGCATCTTGAAGGTCGGGTCGCGATCGTCACCGGCGGCGCGGGGGGCATGGGCAGCCATGTCAGCCGCGTGTTCGCTGAACAGGGCGCAAAGGTCGTGGTCGCCGACACGGGCGCTGACGTCGAGGGCCGGATGGGTGTCGATCCCGCACGGGTAGACGCGGTGGTAGATGACATCCGCAAGGCGGGGGGCCAGGCGGTGGCCTTCATCGGCGACATCGCCGACATGGAGACCGCCGAGAAGCTCGTCGGGTTCGCGCTGGAAAACTACGGCACGCTGGACGTGCTCGTCTGCGCGCACGGCATCCTGCGCGAGCGGATGATCTTCAACATGTCCGAGGATGACTGGGACGGCGTCATCCGCGCCCACCTGCGCGGCTGCTTCGCAGTGACAAAATTCGCGTCGATCCTGTGGCGGACCCAGCGCAACGGCGGACGAATCATTTACTTCACCTCAGACGCCGGGATCAGCGGCGGGCCAGGTCAGTCGAACTACTCCGCGGCACAGGCCGGCAAAATCGGACTGATGCGCTCCAACGCCCGCGCGCTGGAGCGATACGGCGTCACCTCGAACGTGATCGCGCCGCTGGCGGCCACCCGCATGACCGACCGCGGACGCGGCGTGGAGCCGGGTGCGGACGGCCCGCCGAGCGCGACCTCCGCAGGCAAGCCGATGGACCCGAAGAACGTCGCGCCGCTCCTCGTGTGGCTGGCATCCGAGGAGGGTGGCGCAGCGAACGGCAAGATATTCGGGGTCAGCGGACACCGCATCAGCCTGTACGAAGACCCGGTGCAGGAGCGTTACCTGCACACGCGCGACGCTTTCTTCAACATTGACAAGCTCTTCGAGCTGTGGCCGAAGACGCTGGGGTTGCAGGCCTACCCGATGCCAGAGATCGAGGGGATCGAGCGTCAACCGAGCGCGATGAGCTAGGCATGAAGAGCCCGCTCGTCAGCGGGCTCTTCACTATGTTCATTATGTATGCGGTGAGAGGCCGCCTGACGTCATCGGGCTTGACGGGCCGCTCGTACGGACGTGATAGTTCGCGCGCCCGGCACGTCCCCGTGTGCGTGTGGCGTGCCTCCGGCGCCCCGGCCTTGGAGATGGGAGAGAACGTGGACTGGAACGATAGCCCCGAACAAGCCACCTTCCGGCAGGAAGTCCGGACCGTGATCCAGGCGAAGCTGCCTGAGCGATATCGCAACATGGACGAGGACGGCGAGTTCGGCGGATGGCAGTCCGACCGTAAGTCCGACGACCCGGCCACACGCCAGGCCGCTATCGACTGGGCGAACGCCCTGGCCGAAAAGGGCTGGGTCGCCCCTCAGTGGCCGAAGGAATACGGCGGCGCAGGCTTAAGCCCGATGGAGCAGTTCATCTTCCGGCAGGAGATGGCGGCGGCCGGCGCGCCGGCAGTCGGCGGCATGGGCGTGCAAATGCTCGGCCCAACCCTGATCGTGCATGGCTCGCCCGAGCAGAAGGCAGAGCACCTGCCCAAGATCCTTTCGGGCGAGGTGGCATGGTGTCAGGGGTACTCGGAACCTGGTTCCGGCTCTGACCTCGCCTCCCTCCAGACGCGCGCCGTCCGCGACGGTGACGACTGGGTGATCAACGGCCAGAAGATCTGGACCTCCGGGGCACACACCGCGGACTGGATGTTCGCCCTCGTCCGGACGGATCCCGATGCGCCGAAGCACCGCGGGATCTCGTTCGTGATCATGGACCGGCACACGCCGGGGATCTCACTCCGCCCGCTGATCAATATGGGGTGGACCCACGGGTTCAACGAGACGTTCTTTGAGGACGTGCGTATCCCCGCGAAGAACACCGTCGGTGAGGTGAACCGCGGCTGGTATGTCGGCGCATCGCTCCTCGACTTCGAACGTTCGAACATTCAAGGAGCCATGTCAGCCCGACGCACGATCAGCGAGTTGATCGCGTACGTGAAGTCGGACGCGGGCAAGGCGAAGTCGCAGCTCGAGCGCGAGCCAGTGCTGCGGCACGAGATCGCACAGGCGTACGTCGAGTCCGAGGTGCTGTTCAACTTCTCGTTCCGCATCATCTCGATGCAGAACCGGGGCCTGATCCCGAACTACGAGGCGTCGACATCGAAGCTGTACAACTCGGAGCTGGTACAGCGGCTCGCACGCACGGGGACGAAGGTGTTCGGGCTCTACTCGAACGTGTGGGACGGCAAGAGCCAGCATGCGCCAATGAACGCACGCTTCACCCAGTCGTACGTGATGACGGTACCGATGACGATCGCGGGGGGGACGTCCGAGATCCAGCGGAACGTCATCGCGACACGCGGGCTGGGGCTGCCCCGCGGCTAGGTCTCGGCCAGCTGGGATACGAGAAGGCCCGCCAGTTTGGCGGGCCTTCTGTCTGGGCTGGTGGAGACGGCGGAGGCCCTACTGCGCACCATTCCGTTTCCGCGCAACTACGCGCGGAGCGCCGCGAACGTGACGCCACGCGTCTCGAACTCTGCTGCGTCAGACTCGTGCTTCGAGCCAGA
>QZJI01000064.1 GCA_003599735.1 Dehalococcoidia bacterium
GGAGGGGCCGGCACTCTCGTTCCCGCGCTACGCGATCCCGGCGCTCCACCTCATCGTGGATGTGGCGCAGCCCACCCCGCAGGATGATGGCTCGTACCTCGCGCGGATGCCGGTGGAGGACGTGCGCGCGCATGTGGAGGCCGCACGCGCCGCGGGCGTGCTGCTGTTCCTGGACCTGCAGGTCGGGTGGAGCGACCCGATGTCCGGCGTAACGCGGCTGGAGGAGTTCCTGCGCGAGCCGTTCGTCCACCTGGCGCTGGATCCGGAGTTTGCGACAAGGCCATACGGCCGGCCGCCTGGCAGCGTGATCGGCACGCTCGATGTGGCGCAAGTGCGGCCGGTGCAGGCCTACCTCGCAGGGCTCGCCGCGGAGCGCGGTCTGCCGCCGAAGATCCTGGTGCTCCACCAGTTCCTGCCGACGATGCTCGCCGGTATGACGAACCTTGAACCGTCGCCGGACGTTGATGTGGTCGTGGACATGGACGGTTTCGGCGGACAGCCGGAGAAGCTCGGCGGCTACGAACGGTACGCACGCGCGCCGTACGCGGAGTACAGCGGGTTCAAGCTGTTCTTCCACTGGGACACGCCGCTGTTCACACCCGCGCAGTTGATGGCCCTCGAGCAGCCGCCGCACTACATCGTGTACCAGTAGCGCAGCCCCGGCTGGCTACGTCCTACAGATCGAGGGCGTACCGCAGAGCGTTGTCGAGTGCAGCGAGTTTCTCGTCGCCGAGCGAGCCAGCGCGGTTGAGGAGTAATGCACGGTCGAAGGTGAGAAGTGTGTCCGCGTTCGCCACGCACGGGTGTGGCAAACCTTCGCCCGACCCCAGCGGGATCTCGGTGGGCAGGCCACGGACCTGTGTGGTGACCAGGATCCCGATCACCGCGTCACGCCTGCTGTACGCAGTCCTCCGCCCCACCAGGACAACCGGGCGGCGTCCCATCGGCGGAACGAGATCAGCCCACCACACGTCTCCACGCTGAGCGCTCCCGGCTACCACTTGTCGTCGAAGAGGCCAGCCGTGTGTGCGGCCATGGCGTTCAGCGCATTCAGCTCATCGCGAGTCTCCGGCATCTCTCGATAGGCGCGCTCGTATTGCTCGTCGAGGCGTTTCCGCTCGGCGGCATCGAAGTAGGACTGAGCCGTGAGCCGCAGAAACGCGCTGCGGCTGATGCGCAGTCGCTTCCGCTCACGCTCGATGGCGCGGAGGAGATGGGTATCGAGGCTGATGGCAATGCGTTCGGTCATGGCAGAATCATACCGTGGTAATACATGATTCATACTGAAGTATTACCAGGGATGAGCGAACAGATGGGCCGGGAGATCCCCGGCCCATCTGTGGCATACGGGCACAGCAGTCCTACTCCGCGCCGATCTCCAGGATGGAGCGGGAAACGGCGCCGCTGCGGAGCAGATCGAACGCCTCGTTAATCCCCTCCAACGGGAATCGCTTGGTGACGAGGCCCTCGATGTTCAGCTTGCCCTGCCGGTAGAGGTCAAAGATGCGCGGCATGTCCGTGTGGAAGCGTGCCGAGCCGTAGTATGAACCCTTCAGCGTCTTCTCCTGCATCCAGATCATGCCTGAGATCGAGATCTGGTCTGCCGGCGGGATCATGCCGACGATGACGGCCGTGCCGCCGCGGCCGGCCATCGCGTACGCTTGCTCGGCCGTCACCTTCAGCCCGATCGCCTCGAACGTGAAGTCCGCGCCGCCACCGGTCAGTTCCTGCACCTTCTTCACCGGGTCGGTGTCGCCCGCGTTCACCGTGTCCGTCGCGCCGAACTGCTTCGCGACGCCGAGCTTCGCCTCCACCATGTCGACCGCGATGATGCGGGACGCGCCCGCGAGGCGTGCCGCCTGGATGATATTGAGGCCGATGCCACCCGCGCCGACGACGGCGACCGTCGAGCCGGGCTCCACCTTCGCCGTGTTCACGACGGCACCGTACCCCGTCATCACCGAGCAACCGACGAGCGCCGCGACGTCGAGGCCGATCCCGTCCGGCACCTTCACGAGGCCGGTCGCGGGCATCACGGACTGCTGCGCGAAGCCGGCGGTGCCGGCCATGCCGCTCACGGCCTGGTCGCCGCGCTTCAGGATCGGACGGTCGGCGGGGCGCGCCGTCGTCCGGGTCTGGCAGAGGTTGGGCCGGCCGGCGTCGCAGTACTTGCAGTGCCCGCACGGCTGCACGAAGCCCATGATGACGCGGTCGCCCGCCCTCACATGCGTGACGCCCGGCCCCACCTGCTCGACGACGCCCGCGACCTCGTGGCCCAACACCATCGGCAGACGGCCGGGGTAGGTGCCCTCGATGAAGTGGAGGTCGGAGTGGCAGACACCCGCTGCGACGACGCGCACGAGGGCTTCCCCGGCGATCGGCTCGTCAATGGTCAGTTCTTCGATCGCCAGCGGCGTCTTCGGAGCGTTGAGTACGGCAGCCTTCACGTCGGAACCCCCTCGCGTTCATCCGGGCTAACGGCATCACATACAGCGTGTATGGGACGCCGGGCAGTGTAGCGCCCTGAGGTCAGGCCCGGCAGGCCTTTTCCGATTACCGGGCGGAAGCCATTTCCGCGAGTTTGGCGACGGTGTTCATGTTCCGCGCCGTGCCCGACGCGGCGGCCGGGATCCTGAGTTTGGAGCGCCCCTGCCCGTCCGGGTAGTAGACATACACCTCGCGTTTCCCCAGGTAGACCTCCTCGTTGGCCTGCCCGGTGACGGTCTTCAGCGCGTCCTTGGGCGGCGCGGCATCGAGGAATACCGCCACCGTCCGGCTGGAGTCGCGCCCCGGGAACGGGTTCGCCGCGAGCAGGGCGGCCATCTCCGCAGCGGTGCGCACGAGGACGCCCACCGGTTTCCCGGCGTACGCCTCCAGTTGTGACTCGATCGCGGCCTTCACCGTTGCGGCAGTGGCCCTGCTTTCGAACACGATGTTCCCGCTGGCGATGTAGGTCTCCACGCGCGCGAACCCGGCCGCCTCGCACATCGCCCTGAGGTCGCCCATCGGCAGTTTCCCCGTGCCGCCGACGTTGACCGCGCGCAGCAGCGCGACGTATGCGGTCATCGCGATCCTCCCCGCGTCCCTCCCACCTCGACGCCGGTGAGGGCTTCGAGGGCGCGGACGAGCGCCTGCGTGCCGGTGGCGCCGCCGTGGCGGCCCTCGACGACGCCGAACAGCTGGTGGACGAGCGAGACGCCGGCAAGCGGGACGTGGAGGGCGTCCGCGGCCTCGAGGGCGAGGCGGAGGTCCTTCTGCTGGAGGGCGACCTTGAAGCCGGGGGCGAAGTCACGCGCGACGACCTTCGGGCCGAGGTTGCTGATCTGCCACGAGCCTGCCGCGCCCGCGCTGATCGCCTCGATCATGACGGCCGGGTCGACGCCGCTCTGCTGGCAGAAGACGAGGGCTTCGGCCATCGCGAGGTTGTTCAGGCAGACGGCGATCTGGTTGCAGAGCTTCACGGTCTGCCCCGCGCCCGCTGGTCCGCAGTGGGTGATCCGCTGGCCCATCGCCTCGAGCACCGGCCGCGCGCGTTCGAGCGTCGACGTTTCGCCCCCCACCATGATCGAGAGCGTGCCGTTGATCGCGCCCTGCTCGCCGCCGGAGACCGGAGCGTCGAGGTAGTCGCCGCCGCGTTCACGGACGAGCGCCGCGAGTCGCCGCGTCACTTCGGGCGAGATCGTGCTCATATCGATGACGACCGACCCCGGGCGGAGCCCATCGAGGACGCCGGGCACGCCGTCGACGCCCTCGATCACCGCCTCGACGTCGCGGGTCGCGGTGACGCAGACCACGACGATGTCTGAGCGTGCCGCTACCTCTGCGGGGGAGAGGCCGGGCTCGGCGCCCTCGGCGAGCGCGACCTTTGCGGTGGTGCGGTTCCAGGCGACGACGGGGAATCCGGCACGCAGCAGGTTCCGCGCCATCGGCAGCCCCATGATGCCGAGTCCGATGAAGCCGGCCGTCTCCGCCATCGCGTCCTCCACCCGTCGCGGCGCCGTGTTCGACGCTGCGCCCGACGATACCGCCCCCGGCCTCGAATGGTGGTCAGGCGGTGGCGGCGCGTGGCGCGTGCTGCGATAGTGACGCAGATGCCCCCGCGGCCGAGGGCATCCTGTGAGAGGAACCCACCATGCGTCTGCTCCGCCGTCTGCTGTTCGTCGCTGTCATCGCCGGTGGCGTCGCCGCCGTGCTGCGCCGCTTCGGGATCCTTGGCAAGGGCGAGTGCAGCCCGTCCTGCGCATGCTCGGAGGGCCAGCAGGACTGCACCTGCGGCCACTCGACCTGCCTCTCGCCCGCGATGGCGTAGCGGGAGCGTCTCCGGCGGCTATCCTGGCGGTCGATGGCCGCTTCAACCAAGTGGACCCGTGAGCAAAACCTTGCCGCGCTACGGCTGTATCGCCTGCTGCCGTTTGGTCGGTTCCATCAGCGCAACCCTCAGGTCATCGCGCTCGCCTCGCTGCTCGGGCGCACTCCGAGCGCGGTCGCGATGCGTCTCTCCAACTACGCCAGCCTCGACCCCATGCTGCAAGAACGTGGGATCAGAGGGCTCGCCGGCATTAGCGACGATGCCCGCCGTCTCTGGCGTGAGTTCGAGGCCTCACCGGAGGACGTGCTGTTCGAGGCGGAGACTGCTGTCGCTTTGATGGACGCGCGGCCGATTGAGGCTGCCGGAGATCCTGAAGTGGCCTTCCTCGAAGGCCGGGAGCGCGAGGCACTCGTAAAGGTGCGCGTGAACCAGCGGCTGTTTCGGGAGATGGTGCTGAACGGCTATGGCTCGACATGCTGCGTGACGGGGATTGATCAGCCTTCTCTGCTGGTGGGGAGTCACATCATCCCGTGGGCGGAGGACGTGGCGGAGCGGTTGAACCCTCGGAACGGGCTCTATCTGAATGCCCTGCACGACCGTGCGTTCGAAGTGGGGCTGATGACGGTGAGCGATGATCTGCGCGTGCAGGTGGCGCCGAATGCGCTGCGCGCGCCGACGTTGTCGCGCTGGCTGGGTGAGTTCGATGGCGCACCGTTGATCTTTGGCGGGCCGTTGCGACCGGACGTGGCGTTACTCGCGCGGCATCGCGCGCGGTTCGCGACATCGAGCTAGGGGGAGAAGGCTCATACCGCCGTCGCCGCGCGGCCAGCGGCTCGTTTCACACACAGAGAGGCCCGGGCGTGAGCCCGGGCCTCTCTTCTGCTTCGCGGGGCGCCCTCGATCTGAGGGGCGCCGGGGTGGTTAGCCGCGCGGGAGGCCGAGGCCTCGCGTGGCGATGATGTTGCGCTGGATCTCCGAGGTGCCGGCGGCGATCGTCGAGGAGACGGAGCGCAGGTAGGAGGTGCTCATGGAGGCTTCCATGGGGGCGCGCTCGTCCTTCGCGTCATAGATGTTGGCGTAGAGGCCGAACACCCGCGTGCCGGTCAGGGCGATCTTCTGGCTCATCTCCGAGTTGAACAGCTTCGAGACCGAGGCCTCGTAGTTCGGGACCATGCCGCGCGTCTGCATCGAGATGATGCGGAACGAGAAGTTGAACATCACGTCGACCTCGATGTAGCGGTCGGCGATGGCGAGGCGGTTGGCCTTCGCGCCCGGGGACTTCGCCTTGCCTTCGTTGGTCTTCAGGTAGGCGGAGAGGCGGTCGAGGGTGCGCTTGCCGTTGACGGCGCCGGTGATGTTCGACCGCTCGAAGTCGAGCAGCGTCATGCCGACGTACCAGCCGCGGTTCTCCTCGCCCACGCGGTTGCGGACGGGCACGCGGACATCCTCGAAGAACGTCTCGTTGAAGTGGTGGCGGTTGCTCATGTCGATCAGCGGGCGGATGGAGAGGCCCGGCGTGTGTTTGTCCATGAGCAGGAAGGAGATGCCGCGGTGCTTCGGCGCGTCCGGGTCCGTGCGGACCAGGGCGTAGAGCCAGTCGGCGTAGTGCGCGAGCGACGTCCAGATCTTTTGGCCGTTGATCACGTACTCGTCACCGTCGCGGATGGCGCGCGTCTGCAGGGACGCGAGGTCCGAGCCGGCGCCCGGCTCCGAGTACCCCTGCCGCCAGTCCACCTCGCCGGAAAGGATCTTCGGCAGGTGCTCGGCCTTCTGCTCCGGGGTGCCGTGGATGATGATCGTCGGCCCCAGCTGGGAGACGCCCTGGCCGCCGACGGAGGGCGCGCCGGAAGCGGCCATCTCCTGCTTGAAGATGAACTGCTCCATCGGGCTCAGGCCGGCGCCACCGTATTCTTTCGGCCAGTGCGGCGCGATCCAGCCCTGCTGGGCCAGCGCCTTCGTCCAGTCTTCGGCGGCCTTCTTGTGTTCGGCCACGGGCGAGCGGCGGTCGCGCTCCCACGAGCCTTCTTCTTCGCCGTCGCCACCGCTGTAGCGCTTCGGGAGGCTCGTCGTGATGACGTTGCGCACGCGCGCGCGGAACGCGGCCTGCTCGGAGTCGTCTGCCCAGTCCATGGGGGGTGTCCCTTCCTCGTGGCCGCCCGCCAGCCCATCCGTGTGGGTCAGCCGAGGTCAGCCCGCGCGGATTCTAGCGCAGGAGATGCCGCACTGAAATCGGTTGCCTGTGATGACATAACGCTAGTAGCAGCCGGCGGCAAGGTGCCGGGCAGCTCCATGTTCTGTCCTGTGCCCCGTCCCATCACCTCGCGCAGGCGCGGCGGGACGGTCGAGGCGTTCGGCTGCCAGTCCTGGGCGTTCCGCAGGCGGATACCGGAGGCGTGCAGCGAGGTGTCCCAGATGCCCCGGAGCGGCGTCAGGCGGCGCATCAGCCGCAGTTCGACGCCGCCCTCCCGCAGCGCCTCGACGAGGTCGCCCACCGGCTCGACGCGGCTCGGGCGGACTGTTTCACGGCTGACCCACATCCCGGCGTCGCGCAGGTCCTCGAAGGTGTCCGGCGGGAGGTGGTAGCGCGTGACCGAGGTCGTGCGCATCCGCTCGATCCAGTCCCACTCGATGCAGGCGACAGCGCGCACGCCGTCCCGTCCGCCCCAGTACCGGTCGAGGTCGGCCTCGGTGGTGGTGGGGAGCGGCCAGTAGAGGATGCGCGGGCAGTCCCTCGGGAAGAGGTACATGCACTGGTGCGCCGCTTCGATGGCCCAGACGAGCGGCGCGGTGATCTCAGGCCGCGCCGCCATCAGCCGCGGCTCAAACACCTCGATGGTTGGGTCTTCGGAGAAGTGGAAGAGGGGCACGGGGGCGGCTACCTACTGGATACCGAAGGTCGATTTCAGACGTCCGACAAATAACTCCCACTCAGGACCCGACATTGCCAGCACCTCTGCTGAGTTGAAGAAATGATTCGTTGTGGGACTCTCAGTCTTGAGATTCGCCACGTTTACGCCCCTAGTGGCGATGATCGTCCAGAACTCGGGGCACCCCTGTTGTTTGGCCTTCTGGTGGCTCTTCTCCGCCTCCCCGGCGCGATTGTGAGCGTTGCTCCGATCAGTGCCACCCTTGATTTCGATCGCCAACTTGTAGAGGTGTTGTGGCGGGGGATTGGCATTCTGTTCTGTGACTTGGACATCCGGGTCGGAAGCCAGCGCCACCCGCATCGTTCGGCCGGCGCGGTTCTGGAACTCCACCATTGTCGCCGTCTTACTCAGGATGCTTTCTTCAGGAATGAGGCTGAGGATGCTGGTGAACACGTCCTGGGTGGCCTGCCTGCCGATCGCGTTGTTGTTACCACCTTGTACCTGACTACCTAGCGTCATCAGCGGTAGCTGGTCGATGTCACTCTGCGTGATCGACGGGGAGATTTCGACAACGAGGTTTTCCAGCGACCGGCCGAGCGCATAACACAAATCCCCGAGCCCAGCCTGCTGTTTCGCGTTGAGGATGCCGCGCTCTTCCATACTCTTGAATAGGCTGAACCCATCCTGAGCAACCCCATAGAACGACTTCTGCGGACGGCCCAATAAGAGCCTGTAGTACCCCAACAGCATCGGTTGTGCCGTCAGAACGACCGGTGTCGGAAACACGTATTCATCCCGGATCCCGGCCGCGGCAAGCACCTTGCGGGCGGCTGCCGGTGCGTACATCGCCAACTCTGCCGAGAGGCGGTCTGGCTCGATGTCCTTTAGAACGTGCTGCAGAGCAGGCGCAAGCCACCTGGAACGGGCCGCGACAAGGCGTTCGTGGAACCTGATCTGTCTGGTTGCGGGAGGCGGTGTGAAAGGCACGTCAACCTGAATCACTGCAAGCGAGCCGTCGCTTGGCGATTTCCACGTACTCGGGGTGCAACTCAATTCCGAAGAACCTGCGATCGAGTTCTCGTGCAACCACTCCAGTTGTCCCCGTCCCAAAGAATGGATCGAGTACGAAGTCAGTGGGGTGCGTCGCGGAGAGGATGCATGGCTCCACTAGCGCTGTTGGGAATACAGCGAAGTTCGTTTCTCCGGGCGTAACCTGCGTCTTGATGTCCCAGACTGTTCGCTGGCGACGATCGTTGGGCCCGCGTACTGCGTCGATGTCGTAGTAGTACCGCTCCGACTTGCTCAGCAGAAACACATACTCATGGGATCGGGTCGGGCGATCTGCGACACTTTCAGGTTGGGCGTTTGGTTTGTTCCAGATGATCTCAGTTCGGAGGTACCACCCCGCCTCTTGAAGCTTGAAAGCGAGTCGCCACGGCACTCCGATCAAGTCCTTTGGTTTCAGGCCATCCGGGGTTTTCGGCCGTGTGTCCATCGCTCGTCCGGGGTTCTTCTTGTCGGGGGCTCGCCACTTCCTGCCCCCGGACGTGTAGGAGTCACCGATGTTGAGCCACAGCGTTCCATCGTTGCGCAGAACTCGGCGGACCTCCCCGAACGCAGTGACGAGTGCATCGAGATAGTCGTTAATGGACGCTTCAAGGCCGATCTGACCGTCCAGTCCGTAATCTCGTAGTGACCAATAAGGTGGTGAAGTAACACAAGTTTGGAACACGCCTGATGGGATCCGGGCGAGCACTCGACGGACATCGCCGACAACGATTGCTGAGGACGTGTCGCCGGGGACAAACAGGTTGGTTATCGGTGCGACGCAGTCTGATTCGGTGAGGACCTCGATCGGATCAGCGGCGGGATCTGACGGAAGTGTCGCCACCGTAACTCCCGGCGCTCGTCCAGACCGCACTTTGCTATCCGATAGCCGGAGCCTACGGGACGAGAGAACCCGAGTAAAGGTCGTGGCCGTCTCACCGTCTGCCTGTGTCTGTTCCTTGAATGCTGCTTGGAGACCGGGCAGATAACCAGCTCCCACAGATGATGTGTTACCCGTACCTGCCCGCGACTGAGGCATCGAGGCACTCGCTTCCCACAAGTCTTTCCATTCGAGGGTGGGCCTTAGCGCGAAGTGCTGTCAACGGCCAACTGGCACTACTGATTCCCTAGGATCAGCGTCGAGGTGGCGGAGAACCAGCCGCCGGGGCCGTGGACGAGACTGGTCTCGACGTCGTTGATCTGGGCGGCGGCCTCGCCACGGAGCTGACGGACGGCTTCCTGGATCGCGAACATGCCGTACATGCCGGTGTGGGTGTAGGAGAGGCCGCCGCCGTTCGTGTTGACGGGGAGCGCGCCGCCGGGCGCCCCGCGCATCTCCTCGAACCACGGGCCCGCCTCGCCGGCGCCGACGAAGCCGAGGGCTTCGAGGCCGTAGATCGGCGTGTGCGAGAAGGCGTCGTAGAGCATCAGGTGGTCGATCGCGGAGTGGTCGAGGTCGGCCATGCGGAACGCCTCGGGGCCGGTGATCTTCGCGGCGGCGGTCCACTCGGAGTAGTCCCACATCTGCGAGATGTTCGTGTGCTGCACGGACTCGCCGCGGCCGAGGATCCAGACCGGGGGCTTGGGGAAGTCCTTCGCGCGTTCCTCGGAGACGAGGACGAGCGCGCCGCCGCCGTCCGTGACGAGGCAGCAGTTGAGCAGGTGGAGCGGCCACGCGATCAGCCGCGAGTTCAGCACGTCCGCGATGGTGATCGGGTCGCGCATCAGGGCGCGCGGGTTCATCGAGGCCCACTGGCGCGTGGAGACGGAGACGGCGGCGAGTTGCTCCTCGGTCAGGCCGTACCGCTTCATGTAGTGGACGATCGGCACGGAGAACATCGAGGGCGGGCCGAAGACGCCGAACGGGGCCTCGAACTGGCCGCCGGGCGTGCTTGCGCCGCCGCCGAAGCCGCCGACGCCCACGCGCGATCGCCCGGACTCGCCGTGCGTGACGAGGACGACGTCCGCGTACCCCGCGGCGATCGCGGCGACGGCATGGCTGACGTGGATGAGGAATGAGCAGCCGCCGACCGAGGTGCCGTCCAAATATCTCGGCATGATGCCCAGGTACTCGGTCAGTTGCGCCGGGGAAACGCCCGCCGTGGCGATGCCGTCGACGTCGTCGAGGGTGAGGCCGGCGTCGGCGAGGGCGTTGAAGGCGGACTCGGCGTGCAGTTGCAGCGTCGAGTGGTTGGGGAGGTAGCCGACGGTGTCCGTCTCGGCTGCGCCGACGATGGCGACTTTGCGGCGCAGGGCGCGGGAGTCAGGCATGGGTTCGTGCTCCTCGATCGGTCGGGGCGGTCGGTATTAGACGAGGCGGAACTTCGGGAGGGTGACCTTCTCGTTCACCGTCTCGTAGACGATCTCGACGGGCGCGTCGGCGGGCAGCGTCTCGGGCCGTGGGTCGTCGATGAGGATGTTGGTCATCATCTTTGGCCCCTCGTCGAGCGCGACGACGGCGATGACGTACGGCGCGGCGAACGCCGGGTGCGCCCGATGCGCGATGACGTAAGAGTGCAACTTCCCTTTGCCGGAGACGGTGGTCCACTCGACGTCGCGCGAGTGGCAGCCGGGGTGAGGGCAGAAGGGGCGTGGGTAGAAGTAGTGCCGGTTGCAGGAGCGGCAGCGCTGGATGCGCAGTTCCCCGCGCTGGAGGCCGTCCCAGTACTCCTGGGTCTCCGGCGTCGCCTGCGGCAGCGGCTTCTGTGGGTTCATGACGCCTCCTCGAATGCTGCCCCCGCCCTCAAGGTTCCGCGAGGCCAGCGCCGCGCATGCTAGCGCGCAAAGAGGGTCAGGAGCGCGCCGCCGAGGAGGGCGAGCAGCCCGAGCGCGGCGAACGCCTGGATCGCCGGGCGCATCCAGCCGCGCGAGGGGGCGTCCCAGGCGCTGTACGGCGCCTCCTCGGCGAGGTCGGGGTCGAGGTCGCCCTCGGTCGATTCGGTCCAGCCATTCCTGGCGTCGTCACTCATGCGCTCAGCGTAGCGGGCGCGCGCCGGGCTATCCTCGATGAGTGCCCTGTGTTCAGAGAGTGGAGGCGGCATGAGCATCCTCGTGCAGCGCGAGTTCGAGGTGGCGCCGGCGGCCCGGCC
>QZJI01000045.1 GCA_003599735.1 Dehalococcoidia bacterium
AGTGCCCGCCGAGATAGGCGGCCTGACGCAGCCGGCCTTCGACCACGAACCCCACCCGCTCGTACGCGTGGATCGCGCGCGTATTGAACTCCAGCACGCCGAGGTGGATCCGGTGCAGGTCCATCTCTTCGAACGCGAACCGGCACAACGCCCGCATCGCGTCCGTCCCATATCCCTGTCCCCAGTAGGAGCGGTCGCCCACCAGGATCCCTACTTCCGCACCCCGGTGCTCCGGGCTGACCTTCCTCAGTTCGATCGCACCGATGACTTCACGCTCCGGCGTGTCGACCACCTGGATCATGAGATAGAGGCCGTTGAACGACTGCGTGAGCCGGTCGCGGACGAAGTCTTCACGCGACGCAAGCGACAACTGGTACGCGGGGCCGCCGATCAGGTGGCGCGTCAGGGGGTCGTTCACCCACGCGCCGGTCAACTGCGCGAACCCCACATCGGGCGGAGGGACCAGGCGGACACGCTCGCCCTGGATCACGATGGGGTCCATCACGCCTCCCGCCCGGGCAGGACGATCCGCGCGGGGGCGCCGTGCTGCGTCTCGAACGCCTCTCGGCTGATGCTCATCAGGAAGTCGTCGAGTGCTGCACCGCGTTTGTACCAGTGCCCCGGCCGGCGGCCGGCCTCCTTGAACCCCACCCGCTCGTACAACGCCTTCGCCCGCGTATTCCCGTCGAGGACGCTCAGTTCGATGCGCCGTAGGTTCATCTCCCAGAAGCCAAACCGCAGCAGCGTCACCAGCGCGTCGTACCCGAACCCCTCACCCCAGCGATCCTTCGCCCCGAGGAAGATGCCGAGTTCCGCCACGCGTGACTCCGGCTTCGCGTCAAACAGCGAGATCGTCCCCAGGTGCTCGCCGGTCGCGCGGTCCTCCACCGCGAACGCGGCATCCCCATACCCGTTCGCGCGCGTCAGCCGCTCGAGGATCTGGCGTTCGCCCTCACGCCCGATCGGATAGCGCAGCGCCAGCCAGCGCGTCACCTCCGGGTCGTTCACCCAGACCAGATATCGGTCGAGGTCGTCCGGCTCGATCGCCCGAAGCGACACCCGTTCGCCGTCGTAGGACATACCTACCTCCTCGAAGGGAAGGCCGCGAATACTAGACGGCGGCCAAAGGCGGGACAACGAGGGCGGAGCGCACTCCGGACGCCACGCATACACTCGCCGCATGACCACCTACCAGCCCGTTGCCGACCCCGCCGCCCTCATCGCCGCCACCGCCGCGGCCATCCGCCCGGCTGACCGCGAGGCGTCGGCGCGCGCTGACGCCCGCCAGGATCGCCTGACCAAACCGCCCGGCGCACTCGGACGGCTGGAGTCGCTGGCGACACGGATCGCCGGGATCACCGGACTGGAGCGCCCCCACCTTAAACAGCGGCTCGTCATCGTCGCCGCCGGCGACCACGGCGTCACCGCGCAGGGCGTCTCCGCCTTCCCTGCCGAGGTCACCGCGCAGATGGTCGCCAACTTCCTCGCGGGCGGCGCGGCCATCAACGTCCTCGCCCACCACGCCGGCGCGCGCGTCCGCGTCGTGGACGCCGGCGTCCGCGGCGAGACACCCGAGCACCCGGACCTGCTCCGTCTCCGCCTCGGCCCCGGCACCGACGACATCTCGCGCGGCCCCGCCATGTCCCGCGCCCTCGCCGAGCGCGCTGTCGCCGAGGGCATCGCGCTCTTCGATCGCGAACGGGCAGCCGAAGGCGTCGACATCGTCGCGCTGGGCGAGATGGGGATCGGCAACAGCACGAGCGCGGCGGCGATCATCGCGGCCGTCACCGGCCTGACGCCGCGCACCGTCACCGGCCGCGGCACCGGCGTGGACGACGCGCACTACGAACTGAAGGTCGCCGCCATCGAACGCGCCCTCCATGTCAACGGGCCTGACCCCAAGGACGGTATCGCGTTGCTGGCCGCGCTCGGCGGCTTCGAGATCGGCGTGCTGGCAGGGGCGTACCTTGCCGCCGCCGCCGCCCGTGTGCCCGCGGTCATCGATGGCGTCATCTCCGGCGCCGCCGCGCTCGTCGCCGGCGCCATCGCCCCCGAAGCGGTCGAGTCGTTCGTCGCCTCGCACCTCTCCGTCGAACCCGGCCACATGGCGACCCTCGAACAACTGCGGCTGGAACCCGTCCTCGACCTGAACATGCGGCTGGGCGAAGGCTCGGGCGCGGCCCTTGCCATCTCGCTCTGCGTCGCCGCCTGCCGGCTGCTCGACGAGATGGCGACCTTCGACGAGGCCGGCGTCTCCGACTCAGACACCGCCGTCGAACCGGAGTCCTAGCGTGCGTATCCTCGGCGGCGCGCCCATCGCCCTGGAGTTCCTCACGCCGCTGCGTCTGCGTCGCGTCCAGACCTACGACGACCGCACCTTCGCCGAGGCGCTCGGCTGGTATCCGTTCATCGGCCTGCTGATCGGCCTCGGCCTGTGGGCGCTGGACCGAGGGCTCAGCGAGCTCCTCCCCCCCGTCCCCACCGCCGTCCTCCTCGTCGCCTTCCTCGCGCTCGCCTCCGGCGGGCTGCACCTCGACGGCGTCGCCGACACCGCGGACGGCATGGCCGTGCAGGGCGACCGCGCCGAACGGCTCGGCGTGATGAGCGAGGGCAACACCGGCCCCGCTGGCGTCATGGCGCTGCTGCTCGTCCTCATGGCGGAGTGGGCGGCGATCGTCTCGCTCCCGGACACCGTCCGAGGCCCCGCGCTGATCGTCGCGCCCGCGCTCGGCCGCTGGGCCGTTGTGCCCGTCGGCCTCCTCTTCAAACCCGCGCGCCCTCGCGGCCTTGGACACGCGATGCAGACCGCAATGCTCCCCGTCGCCGCGCCGCTGGCCACGCTCTTCGGCGCGGGGGCCGCGCTCGCGCTCTTCGGCCTCGCTGGCGTCGTGCTCGTGGTCGCGGCCACCGTCGCCGCCCTCCTGATCGCCGCTCTCGCCGCGCGCATGCTCGAAGGCGTCACCGGAGATGTCTTCGGCGCGGCGATCGAGGTCTCGCAGGTCGTCGTCTGGCTCTCGCTGGTCGCGGCCGGAATGCACGGCTGGGCCACACCACTGATCGGCTGACCGTGGGACAGATCTGGTTCGTCACCGGCGGGGCGCGCAGCGGGAAGTCCACCTTCGCCGAGCAACGCGCCATGGGCCTCGGACGCCCCGTCACCTACATCGCCACCCTCGAACCGCTGGATGACGAAATGCGCGCGCGCATCGCCCGCCACCAAACCCAACGCCCCACCACCTGGCGCACCGTCGAGGCCCCTCGGGCGCCGGCTGAAGCCATGCGGGCGGCCCCTGACGGAGACACCCTCCTGCTCGACTGCCTCTCGCTCTGGGTCTCGAACCGGCTGCTCGACCTCGGCACGGACGCGCCGTCCGCCGTCGAAGTGGCATCGATGGAAGCCACACTCGACGCCGAGACGCGAGCGATCCTCGACCTCCTCGCCACACGCGCCGGCAACGCCATCCTCGTCAGCAACGAAGTCGGGGGCGGGCTGGTACCGGAGTACGCGCTGGGACGCGCCTATCGCGACCTGCTCGGACGCGTGAACCAGCGGGTGGCGCAAACAGCGGCGCGCGCCTGGCTGTGTGTCGCCGGGCGCGCGTTGGAGTTACCGCCGCTTGAGGATCGCTAGCGCAGGTCCCATGCCTGGAGCTCCGCGGAGACCGTCATGGTCTGACCGTTCCGGACCAGGTCCACCTGCACCTTCTCACCGACCTCGTGCTTGTCGATCGCGCGCGCCAGCTCCTCGAAGTTCCGGACGGGCTGGCCGCCGACGGCTGTGATCACATCGCCACCCGCCCCTGCGGTACGGACGTTCGTGCCGCGCGCCGCCGCCTGGATGCCCGCGCGCGCCGCCGCGCCGCCCGGCGTGACCGACGTGACGTATACCCCTCGCGTCACCTTCAGGCCGAGGTCTGCCGCCAGGACGTCATCGAGCCGCATCACGGAGACGCCCAGCTGCGGGTGACGGACATCCTGCCCCTGCACCATCGCCGGCAGGAACCGCTGCGCCGTGTTGGACGGGATCGCGTACCCCAACCCGACGAAGAAGCGCCCGTTGGGATTCTCGATCGAGGAGTTCACCCCAACCACTTCGCCCTTCATGTTGAAGAGCGGGCCGCCGGAGTTCCCTGGGTTCATCGCCGTGTCCGTCTGGAACACATCACGGATCGCCCGGCCCGTGAACGACGAGGTCGTCACACGGCCGGTCGCCGAGACGATCCCGGCGCTGACGGAGAAGCTCTGTCCATACGGATTGCCGATCGCGAACACGGAGTCGCCGGTGCGGACGGAATCGGAGTTGGCGAACGTCACCGGCGTCAGCAGGTTCGATGGCACGGTGATCTTCAATACCGCCAGGTCGCTTCCGGGGTCGGAACCTAGCACCGTCGCCTTCGACGCCGTCCCGTCAGCGAGTATGACCTTCAGGTCGCGCTGACCCTCGATGACGTGGTAGTTCGTCAGTACCCGACCTTCGCGGTCGATGACCATCCCCGTCCCGCTCGATCCGCCGGTGGCGGTCGCGCCCGATCCCTCGATCACCACCACCGACGGGCGCACCCGCTCGACGAGGTCGGCGATCCCCCCAACAGCCGCGCCCGTCGTCTGCTGCACCGGCACCACCGCGCGCGGGCTCGCCGCCGGGTTGATCGTGGTGACGGTACCGCCGCCGAACGCGCTGAGCGCGACCGCCCCGCCGATGAGGGCGGCGGCCACGACGATGCCCGCGATCGCGGAAATCCGCCAGCCATTCATGTTCGTCATGTCAGCCTCCAGAAGTCACACATCCACCCGAAGGACGGACGGCATGCGCTTATCGTGACGTCGAGACGTGATCCCGCCATCGAAGAGGCGTTAAACAATGGTGATCGGACGGCAGGCATTGCCTCAATGGGGGGCCTGCTGCTTGGCCTAGTAGCTGGGCTTCCGCTTCTCATGGAACGCGCGCAGTCCCTCGGCGGCATCGTCCGTTGACTGTACGATCGTCATCGCTGCCTGCGCCGCATCCAACGCCTCCGTGAACGTCTGGTCCACCGCGCGATAGACGAGGCGCTTCGCCAGCTGGATCGCGACCGGCGGGCCAGCCGCCAGTTGAAGCGCGTACGCCCGTGCCTCCTCCATCAACTGCTCGTGCGGGACCACCTTCGAGACGTACCCCAGCTCCAGCGCGCGGTCAGCGTTGAACAGCTCACCACTCCAGATCAGTTCGAGCGCCTTCGGCAGCCCGATGATCCTCGGCAGCAGCCAGGCACCCCCGTCGCCGGGGATCAGCCCCACGTTCACATAGCTCATCGCGAAACGTGCCTGGTCAGAGGCGATGCGGACATCCGTCATGCTCGCCATATCCATGCCAGCGCCCGTCGCGGCGCCGTTTACCGCGGCGATATATGGCTTGTCGAGCTGCTGCACCGCCAACGGGATCCGGTACACCGTGTACCGCAGCGAGTTCCGCCGGTCCGCCGCGCTCCGGCCCGACATCAGGATCCGGTCCTGCTCGCCGGTCGCCTGCAGGTCGGCGCCCGCGCAGAATGCCCGCCCCGCCCCCGTCACGATGACCGCGCGGACACCCTCGTCCTCGGCGGACCGCCGCAGGGCGTGCTCCCACTCGGCAAGCAGCTCCGCGCTGAATGAGTTCATCCGTTCGGGACGGTTGAGCGTGATCGTCGCGACCCGGTCGCTCACCTCATACAGAATCGCCTCGTACTCCACTTCACCCTCCTCCAACCGCTCCCGGCAGCCATTCGGGAGTCTACACGGGGGCAATCGATACACCATCCCGTGCGTGATACACAGGATTCACCGGCAATCCGCGCGTAATGGCGTTCCAGTGGAAGAAGCGGCAGGGGAGGGGGTACGGTGCGGTCATGCGGCTCCTCCGCGCCCCTCGGGCGCTGTTCCCCCTCCTGTTCGTGTTCGCTGCCCTCCTTGCGGGGTGCGACCGCGCCGCCGACGTGATCCCCGGCGGCGGGAAACAGACGCCCACACCCGCCACGACCGCCGGAAACGTCACCGTGGGACCGCGTGTCGGACCAGGACAGACCGTGGCGGACGCCGCCGACAACGACCTCGCGAGGGCGGTCGTGCAGGTCATCCCCTCCACCGACGACGGCAAGCCCGTCCGCCTGGGCACGGGCGTCGTCGTCGACTCCGCCCGACGGCTCATCCTGACCTCCTACCCCGTCGTCCGACCCTACCGGGCCGACGGCGGCCCCGCCTACACGAAGATCCGGCTCGCCACCAACCGCGAGGCTGGCCGCGCGCCACAGCCCGAGTACGAAGCGGAACTCCTCATCAGCGACCATGCCATGGGGCTGGCGATCCTCCGTGTCACCCGCGCCCTCGACGGCGCGCCGAACTTCGACCTCCCCGCGGTGATCCCAGGGGACACCGCTGGCGTGACCCCCGGCACCGTCATCCGGCTCTTCGGAAACCCCGGCGAAGGCACGGCTCAGAGCACGCTCACCGTGCAGCATGGCACGGTGACGGGGCAGCGAAGTGAAGCCGGGCAGACCAGCCGGCTCTGGCTGAAGACCGCGGTGCGGATGCCAGCCGGTGCGGCGGGGGGACCGGTCTTCAATCAGGCGGGCGCGCTGATCGGCATCATGCTGCAAGAGGTCTACAACCCGAAAGCGCAGGTCGGACAAATCCGCCCGTTCGACCGCGCCGCGTCGCTGATCGACCAGGCGCAGAAGACCACTGAGGCGTTCCGGCAGATCGCCCCGCTCTACTTGGAGGGCGCTGGCGGAGGCGTGGCGCGCCCGATCGGGACAGATGGCATCCGTGTCGGCAAGATCTCGTTCGCCCTCAGCGCCATCGACACGCCCGCCGGGCGCGACCTGTTCGACTACGAGCAGACCTTCAAGACTGGCGTCGCCGCGCTGTACTACGAGTACACCGTGGAGGGTGTCCCGGACGGCACGGTGATGGAGGAACGCTGGTTCCTGGACAACATCAAACAGGACTCTGTCTCTTCCTCCATGGCATGGAAGGGCGGCTCCTTCGGTGTCGTAAACGACCGCATCACCGTCCCCGGGACCGGCGGCCTGCCGTCTGGGCGCTGGCGCGTCGAGGTGTGGAGCGGCAACGTATTGCGCGCACGCGGCATCGCGTACGTCGGTGGCCGTCCCGCCTCCGAGCCCGCCGCGAAAAACTTCACCGCGGGGTCGCTCGCTTCGCGAGATGGGATACCCTCGGCTCCCTTGCAGCCGGGTCAGTCGCAAGTGCTCGGCTTCTTCGATTACACCGGCATGGAGGGCGTGGGGCTGATCCAGTGGATCGCCTTCCGCAACAACCAGCGCGTCTACCAGTCACCACCGATCCCCTGGGATGGCGGCGACGCCGGAAAGTTCTGGGTTGGCGTCCGGCCGCTCGACGGCGTCGCCTCCGGATCCTGGGAGTTCGAGGTCCGCGCGGACGGCAAGATCATCGGCGTCGTCCCCGCCCGCGTACCCTGACCGCAAACGCTCGCGTTACTTGATCTCGCCCCGCGTGTAGAGCCCGTCCACCAGGCGATTGTCGAATGCCTGCGTCACGTCCGGTGCCTTCGCCAGCACCCGGTACTTCACCAGGGTGTCCGCCAGCGCCTGCCACTGCTCCCTTGAGGAACGGCCGATGCCATCGGCCCGCTTCGCTGCTTTCAGATCTTCATCCAGCAGGAACCGCTGCTGCACAGCGTCCGCGCCCGGCGCGTACTTCAGGACAATCTGCACCGCTTCGTCCGGGTGTGCCTGCGTCCACGCGACGGCGCGCAGCGTCGCCCGCAGGTACCGCTCCACCAGCGCCGGATCCTTCGTCAGCGTCTCGCGGTTCACCAGCGTCGTGAGGCCGAGCGTCGGCACACCGAAGTCCGCGGGGTCGATGATGTTGATCTCCACCCCCGCCTTCCGGACGGCGAACGGCTCGTTGTTCAGGAAGACCGGGTAGACCTCGACCTGCTTTTCGATGAACGCGCGCACATCAAAGCCGACCGAGACGAGCTTCACGTCTTCGCGTTTCAGCCCCGCGCTGGCCAGCATGCTGTCGAGCTCCGCCGGGACGACGCCGGACTTGAAGCCGATCGTGCGCCCCTTCAGATCCTTCGGCGCCTTGATGCCGGAATCGGCGCGCGCCACGTACCCCTGGTCGCCCCGTTGCCCGTACAGCGCGACCGCGACGACCGGCAGGCCATCGCTCGACCGCCGGAGCGCCTGCGCCGCCGTGCCCGTGGTGAACTGCACGGAGCCTTCGAGCAGGAACTTCAGGTGCTCGTCCGCGCCGGACGAGTGCTTGATCTCGACATCTAGGTTCTCGTCCGCGAAGAACCCCTTCTCCTTCGCCACGTACGCCGCGACGAACGGCAGGTTCGCCTGCGGTCGGAATCCCGCCATGAACGTCACCTGCGCGGGTGACGGCTTCGGCGTCGCGGTGCTGGACGCGGCTGTCGAGGTCGTGGCGGGCGCGGGCGGCGCGGCGGGTGCCTGGTCGCCGCTACAGGCGATCAGGGCTGCCGCCACCAGCGCGGACAACACTGTCATGAGACCCGTCAGAGGGGTAGAGCGAAGGACAAGCGTCATCAGAGACACCTCGGCTAGCCGGGGCGTACATCCGCGTATGACGCGGGCGCTGCACGCGAAAGGGATGGAGTCGGTCGCCTCAAGCGCCCGTCGACACGTGCCAGTCCAGCACGCGGCGTTCAACATAGCCAACCAGCCCCGTGAGCGAAACCCCCAGCGCCGCCAGCACAAACACCGCCGCGAACAACGCCGCCGTGTCGAACGCCCCGTTCGCGATCAGGATCAGTTGGCCCATGCCCGATGACCCCGAGAGGAACTCCGCGACGACCGCACCCACCAGCGACAGCGGCACGCTGATCCGCAACGCCGCGAACACATAGGGCAGCGACGAGGGGAAGCGCAGCCGCCGGAATACCTCCCACCGGCTCGCCGCCAGCACCCGCAGCGCGTCGAGCGCCTGCGGGTCAACCGATCGCAGACCCACGGCGGCGTTCACCAGCATCGGGAAGAACGTGATCAGCGCGGCGATCGCCACCTTCGGCCCGATCCCGAACCCGAACCAGATCGCGAGCAGCGGGTAGAGCGCCACGATCGGCGTGACCTTCACCAGCAGCGCCGGCGGATAGATCGCCCGTTCCAGCAACCGCGAATGCGCCATCAGCACCGCCAGCCCAAACGCGATCACGCTCGCCACCGCCAGCCCGCCCACCGCCGCCGTCAGCGAGGTCGACGCCGCTGAGGCATACCGGCCCGGCTCCTCCCAGAGCGCGCGAAACACATCGCTCGGTGGCGGGAGCAGGTACCCTTTCACGTCGCGCACGCGGACGTACCCCTCCCACAGAGCGAGGATGGCCGAAAGCGCGACCACGGGCGGCAGCACCGTCGCCGTCAGCGGTGTCCCCGGGACGCCCACCTCGGACGCGGGGTCGTTCATGCTGCCCCCACGCCGTCCGAGCGCAGCGCGGCGCGCACGGCGGCGGCCGTCGCGACGAACGCCGCTGACGGCCCCTGCGCCTCACCGCGCGGTCGCGGCAACGGCACATCGATGACCGCGCGCACGCGGCCGGGACGCCCGCTCATCACGACCACCCGGTCGGAGAGCAGCACCGCCTCCACCACCGAGTGTGTGACAAAGAGCACCGCGATCCGTTCCTGCTCCCAGATCCGCAGCAACTCCAGCCGCATCGCCTCGCGCGACAGCTCATCCAGCGCGCCGAACGGCTCGTCCATCAGCAACAGCCGGGGCCGGTGTACCAGCGCCCGCGCCAGCGCCACCCGTTGCCGCATCCCGCCCGAAAGCGCGGCCGGCCGGTACCCCGCGAACTCCGCGATTCCCACCTGGTCGAGCAATGCCCGCACCCGCTCCGGGTCGCCCGCGCGCATCACATCGAGCGGCAGCCGCACGTTCGCCGCGACGTCGCGCCACGGCAGCAGCCCTGGCTCCTGCGCGACCAGACCGAGGGCGTGCGCGCGCTGCGCCTCCCCTGGCGCGCCTCCCAGTACGCTGACCTCACCGCCCTGTGACGGCAACAACCCCGCGACCAGCCGCAGCAGCGTGCTCTTCCCGCAGCCGGATGGCCCCACGACCGAGACGAACTCCCCCGCCCCCACTGCGAGGTCGACGCCGTCGAGCGCCAGCAACGTGCGACCGTCCGCTTCCGCGTAGCGATAGGTCACGCCGCGCGCGGCGACCGCAGGTGCAGGTAAGGTCGAGGAGGTCACGGCAGGCCTTCCGGAAATCACGCGCTACGATCCGCGCCGCACGGATGATAGGTGCGCCTCCCCACGGCGGCGCGAGACGGAGGCCGCATGCCCCACACCATCGCCCTCGTGGGTGGTACCGGCCCCGAAGGCCGCGGCCTCGCCACCCGCTTCGCCCTCGCGGGCCATCGCGTCGTGATCGGCAGCCGGGACGCCATGCGAGGCGAAGCCGGCGCGGCCGAGGTGCTCACGGGCCTCGGCGGCCGTCCCCATGGCGCGGTCAGCGGCGCCGACAACGCCGCCGCCGTCGCCGGCGCCGACCTCGTCGTCATCGTCGTGCCATACGCCGCGCACCGCGCGACCCTCGAGGGTCTGCGCGACGCCCTCGCCGGTAAGGTCGTCGTCGACGCCGTCGTCCCTGTCATCTTCGACCGTGGCCCCCGCCCGGTCGATGTGCCGGACGGCTCGGCGACCGAGGAGGCCGCCGCGATCCTCGGCGGATCGCGCGTCGTCGGCGCGTTCCACAACCTCGCCGCTGAAGTGCTGCTCAACCCGGACGCCAGCGTCGGCGCGGACGTCTTCGTCACCGGTGCGGACGCCGAGGCGAAGCAGATCGTGATGGCCCTGGCGGGCGAGATCCCCGGCGTGCGCGGCATCGACGCCGGGCCGCTACGCTTCTCCCGCTTCGTCGAACAGATCACGATCCTGATCATCGGGATCAACGGTCGCTACAAGGCGCACACC
>QZJI01000058.1 GCA_003599735.1 Dehalococcoidia bacterium
TGTGTCGGTGGTGTTGTTCGATCCGGTGACAACTACCTGCTGGACGGCTTTAACGGTGTCGTTGGCTCCTACCCCAATATCCGAGTAAGACTCGAAATCTCCGGTGTAGTCATCGGTGTTGGTGGCGGTGATGTTGGCGATCTGAGAGGCATCCGTCATCGAGCCAGCGGCCAGCCCGGGGGTTGAGACAACATCTCTAGTAGCCGCCCCAATATCCGTGGTACCGCCCGCCCCTCCGGCCCACCTGTCAAGCGCTCCCAGGTCTACGTCGGCAGTCCACAATGCCACACGGTGGTACTGGAGTCCCGGCCAAGAGTTCTCTGCTGCCCCAGTGTCATCGTTGAGCGTGATGCAGGAGTGGTACATCTCGCCCGGGGTTCCGAGTGTTTCCGACATTCCCCAGGAAAACGAGGACGGCGCAATGGTCGAAATCGTCAGCGCATTGTCCGAGGCAAACGACACTCCATTAACTCTTGCTTCTGCATAGTCGTCGCCCGCACCAGAGTTGATCTGAACAGCAAGCTCCAACAACAACGGGGCGTCAAGGGAAATCGTGGGACCGTCCGAGCCAACCTGTGCCCCCGAGCCCCCGTTGACAAGTTGCAATACACCGGCATCGGTGATCCGAACCCGCGCCCGATCAATAAAACTCAGAACACGGCAATCCGCGAGGCTGCCGCTCTGAAGCGTTTCTGTGTCAAGCAGAGTCGCTAAGTAATAGGTGGTCCCAAGCGCACCAGAGAAGGATCGGGAGCTTTCTCCGAAAGCCGCGAACTGCTCTGCTACTAAACCCGCCCTTGGAACGCGGGTTGTCTCATAAGCAGATGCACCAGTGGAATACCCATCAGCGGTGGGGCTTTGCCATGTGAACGCACCCGAGAACAGCCGAGCCATTACTGATTCGGTAGATCGGGGTGGTCAGGAGCGTTTGAGTCCCGCCCTCTACCTTGACGGTAGAAACAGAAGTCGATGGGAGCCGTGCCTCGTTGCAGAGCCTGCTGGGCCGTTACGTTGTCGGGCCAGCCGTTGATGATCGCCCGCTCTTGTGGAGTCGGGTTCTCTAGCGGTGTGCGGGGCTGGGGCACACTACGACGCCCTGAAGAAGTCTCCGACGTTTATCACGACATCCACATCGTTTGCCGTGACCGTGACCGCATGGGCCGTGACCGGGAGAATGTTCGAGTCCGTTCCTGCCGTCGTGTCGTAGTCGAAGCCGATCAAGAAACCTTGGAGGTCGTTGCTCGTATCTGGCGTTGCGTGGACGATCTCAGGCACCTGGATTGCGTACCTATGGTTGGAGTCATCCGGTGACGGGAAGGACGCCAACTGCGAGGACTCCAACACGGTCCGCCCCCAGCCTCCACCTGTCTGCTCCGAGAAATTGCCATCTGACTCCACCGCCGCAAGGGAATCGAGCGTCTGCCCCTGCGCCTCCGACCCGAGCGTTGCCATCGGGATAACAACCAGCGCAGAGTTCGCCGGGTCGTTGTTCTCCGCTCGGTAGTAGAACTCGACCGCGCGGCCCTTCGAGATCGTGAACGTGAACGTTTCTGCTGCCATTACTCCTTACCTCCATCAAGATCGCCAGCCTCGTCCGCCTCGGCTGCAACCGGGAGCGTGACGAGCTGCGGTTTGTCTGAAACACGAGGCGCCGCCAGCTGGCCGTACTCGGAGCCGTCTTCGCGCAGCAACACGACACGTTCGCCCGAGACTCGGCGCTCTGCCACGGGATCGCCATCGTTGTTGTAGAGCGTTTCGCGCTCCTCGCCAGCCGCCTCACGCGCAGCCACGATCGACTGCGCTCGCGTGTCAAAGACCTTTGGCTTGCCCTCGACCTTGCCGTCATCGCCTCGACGTTGCCACGCCCACTTGTCTTTCACTGGCAGGACTTCGATCTGCGCCATTACTGAGTCTCCTCAAGTTCGTTGTCGTCAACCTCGATCCGGCGGATCAGGTTGCCCTTCTTGTCGTACACGTTGAAACCGCGCGGCCGGTCCTCCTCGGGAAGCTGCACCGTCGGCGGCGGAATCTCGGGCACGTTCACGACCGGCGGTTGCACGTTTGCCATCTGCTCGCCGACTGAACCAACAGCAGCAAGCAACTCGGCATGACGCGCCTGCTCGGCCTCGGCCTCGGCCGCACGCTCCTCGTCGGATGCCGTGTTGACGTTCACGACTGGCGGCGCGACGTTGACGGGCGCTGGTGCGACGTTCAGCTGCGGCGGCCCTTGCCCGGCCATGACACCGATCAACTCGCGCATCGCCTGCGTGTTCTCCTGCATCGACTGAGCGATAGCGAGTTGCGCGGGGTCGGGTTCGGCTGGCGGTTGCTCGGGTGGCGGCAAAGCGGGAGGCGCATCCCCGGCGGCGGGCTGGGCCTCTGCGACCTGCATCGCCTCCTGCAAAAGCTGCGGCGGCACACCCGAGCCGGCCAAGTGCTCCAAGAACGGCAGCGGAACGATGTTCGGACCCATGTAGACGTCGGGATCTTCGCCCAAGTTCTCGATGATCTTGCGAGTGACCTGGCGCTGGTCGAGGTGCGGGTTTTCCATCTGGCTCTGCCAGAGCGTCACGTCGTTTCGCATCTGCGGAACGTTGTCCGGTGCAGTCGCGCCTCCGGGTGCAACGCATTCCATCTGACCGGCGAGCTCGCCCGGGCCGAGCGTGCGCCAGCTCCACCGAGGCCCGAGCGTGCCTGGCTTGGGCGGCTCAACCACACGAACGTCTTTCTCGGTGACGACCTTCTGCTGGTTCAGCGCGATCTCGTGGTTGCCAATCCGCGTGATCGTCTCGACCTCGAGCAGCTTGGTCTTTTGCTGAATCCGCACGTTGGCCGCCGACTGGACGAGCTGAACCTCGGTCGCGGTCGTATCGCCACGGGACTCCTTGCCGACGACCGAATCGGAGAGGCCCGACGTGCGCTCGATGTCGGAGCGAATCTCGTCAGCCTCTTGGTAGCCCGAGTTCGGGATCGTTCCGAACTCGATCGGCATAAGCAGCTCGCGCGGGTCGCCGGGTAGCGGGATCAGGCCGCCGGGCTGGATGCGGATGTCGTCGGGGTCGATGATGCCCTCGGCGTAGGCAATGACCTTCTGCAAGACGAGCGTTGCGTTATCCCGGCGCTGCGCTCGCAGGGTGTTCATCTCGTGCTGGAGGTCCTCGATCGGCTCGATCTCGCCGATGCCGACGAACTCGTGCGAGAGCACGGTCGGCCGGTAGGTCGCAAACGGAAGCTCGCCGTGCCAGTAGTTCGGCCGCGATTTGACCGCAACCGTGCCGTCCAACACCGTGCAGACCTTCCCACCGTTGTGCCACTCCCAAACCTCGTGCAGCCCGCGAGACTCGGAGGGCTTCATGCCGTCGGGCAGCGTGTGGTCGAAGCGAACCTCCTCGTAGCGGCTGACCGGGCCGAGGCTTTCGAGGTCGGAGAGCTGGTCGGGCGTGACGAGATCCCACACCTCCTGCTCGACCATGCGTTTCACGTAGGCAAACGAGCGCCAGGAGCGTTGAATCACGAACTCGCAGTCGTCAAGCGAGGAGGCATACGGGTCCCACAGGAAGTCCCACGGAGCCACGGCCTCGACCATCGGGTCGTCGTAGCGAATCTCCTCGCCTTCCTCGGGCACCCAGCCGCCGAGTTCTGTCTGCGTGAGCCGCTGGCCGGTGCGCTTGTCGAGGTTCCAGAACACCTTGCCGACGCCGAGCCCGTACAGCAGGCCGTTCTTGGCGATCGGGTGCAACCGAAGCCCGAGCTTCATGCGCTCGTTCTGCGCGTCGATCAGAAACTTCATGTTCTCGACGTTCTCGGCCGACGTTTTCGCGCCCCGAGGCAGAATGTTCACGGTCGGGTCGTTGGACAGAAGCCGAGGCAGTACCGTCTCGACCGTCCAGAAGGCATACGGGATGAACAGGTCCGCGCCGAAAGTGTTTTGCCCGTCTCGGCGAACCGCTGCGGCATCGTCGCCGCGGGCCTGGGTCAGCGTCGTTCGGAAGTCCGAGACATTGCGATAGAGCGAGTAGTAGTGCTCGCACTTGTCGAGGAACGGCTTTTGGAACTGCTCGGCGAAGTGGAAGTCCTGTCGGACCTTCTCAACGAGCGAGCGTTGCTCGTCGGGTTGGTCGATCGACACGGGCTACTCGCTTGACTCGGCGCCGACCGGCTCTCTTTCGGCCTCGCGCTCCTCACGAGCCTTGCGCTCGATCTCCTCGCGCTCCGCCGACTTGCGCGCCTCGACACTCGAGGACTCGTAGCGCAACACGAAGCGGCGGGTGCGAAACTCAGGCTGATCGGTTGTGACCTGCTTGCCCGTCACCTCTCGGTCGGCCGTGACGGCAAGCGCACCACCGAAGCGGTCGAGGTAGACGATCGCGGCGTCGAGGTCGGACTGAAGGTTCTCGGCCCAGCCCTCGTTGAGCGTCTCGATGACGACCGGCTCGCCGTCTTGGCCCTCGATCGTCTCCTGCACGATCACGGGTATTTCCCAGGTCCGCTTCACGGCCCGCATATTTGCAGGGCCGACAGACACGACGCCTATCTGACGCGGCCGTGCCTTTTCACCCAATCCTCGTACTCGATGTCGGCCTTGCCCTGCATCGAGTCGAAGTCGCGCAAGCCTTGGTGTTCGGCGTCGAAGGCGTCCTTGTGGTCCTCGAAGCAGCGCTTACAGTGCGCAGCCCACGCCCGCTCCTCGCCCTCGTAGAAGGGCTTTTGGCATGTCTCGCACTTGTACTTCGGGCGCGCGGAGGGCGGTATCCACAGCTCAAGGCCCATCAGTACCCCGTCCTCGGGTTGCGCGGGCGCGTCGTGTAGGTCGTCAAGACTCGGCCCGTGGACGAGCGCCGGTCGCGGCGAAGCGGCATCTCTTGGCAGACGAACTGCCCGATCTGCCAAGCCATCAGCTCGTCGTCGTGGGCGCCGGTGTCCGGCCCAATTCGGCCTTTCTCATCTCGAACGAAGGTCAGCATCTCCGACGCAGTTGTAGCGGATCGAATCCCGTCCATCCCCATGCGGACGATCTTGACCCCTTGCTCGATCAGAAGCGGGCGCGTGATTCGGTTGGTATCCCAGCCGTCTTTGTCCTCGGATCGCTCGAAGCCCGCGCGCTGGTAGGACTTGCGCCGGTAGAGGTACGGGTACACGAAGTCACGCCGGCAGATTCGCACTACCGGGCGCCCGTAGCCGCCCGTGACCTCGATCGCAAGCCAGGCGTCGTTGTACCAGCGTGCAGCCAAGTAGCACTCTCGGGCGAGCACGTCGAAGTCGACGCGGGAGCGATAGACCGCAACCTGCTCGCGGGTTCGGTGGTCGAGCACGACGATCGAGTGCCAGGAGGGCTCGTCCTTGCCATCGGATTCGCCGCCCGAGACATCGACTGCCACGACGTAGCGCCCCTCGGGCTTGTCGGCTTCCTCGGGATTCTCGGGATCGGGCTTGAAGGGCGGAACCCAAACCTTCCACGGGTTCGGCCGACCGGGAGAGAGCGGCTTGAAGATCGGATCGCCGGGCACCTCCAGGCGGATACCGCCGCGAATGAAGCACCGATCGCCTTGGGAGTCGAGCGAACCACGCATCGGGCCCTCGCCTTTGCGCGGGTTTCGCGGGTCCGTCTCCTTGGTGCGCTCGATGATCTTCTGCACCAGGATCGGGTCATAGACGCGCTCTCCGGTGGCGAGAAACGCCTCGTCGGGGTTCGACGGGTACTCCTGCTTGAAGGTATCGACCGAGCCGCCGCACTTGTTCGCGATAGCCCAGCGGCGCCAATGAAGCTGCTCGAGCGTGCAACCGGCCTCGATCAGCGCAGGCTCGGCCTCACCGAACGGCGCTTCCCCGATCGACTGCTCGAAGCGCTCGCGCTCAGTCTCGGAGGCGAAGGGCATCGCATAGCTCGGTTCCTCCTGCCAGCCGATGAACACCAGCTCGAAGTCCGATTCGCCTTTGCGCGCAGCCTCGACCACGCGGTAGAAATGGTTGTGCCCGTTGGCCGTCGACTCGATCACGATCAGCGTGTCAACGAGGTCCGGCACGGCGTTGACCACGGCCGTCATCTTCTTGGCCGGGTCGCCCTTCCAGAAGGCAAGCTCTGAAAGGTGCAGGTAGTGGATGTTGTGCCCGCGGCCGCCCTCGGGGTCGTTGGCGGTGTCGACTCGGAGCGAGGAGCCGTAGCCCGGGCCCGTTTTCTGCGCCGAGTAGCGGGATCGCTCGCCGAACTCCATCTCTTGCCCGTGCTTGCCGTACTTCATCGGCGGCTTGATCTCGGGCGGCAGGTGGTCGTACATCGTCTGCCCGATCCGAAACAGCTCTTGCCCGGTGTCGTCGTCGTGGGCGACCACACGCCCGCGGCGGTTCTCCTTCTGCGTCGTGTCCTTGACGAGTCGGCCTTGCACCCATGTCGAGACACCCGTGCGGCGAGCCTTGAGCACGACGACGCGCGGCGGCTTGCCGGCGGCCTGCTGGCGCTCGATCGCGGCCTCGACCTTCAGTTGCCCGGGCTTGGCCTCCAACGGGACGAGTTCACCGCGCTGGTTGACGATCTTCAGCGCGTTGCGCGAGAGAAACAGCATGTCGTCGCGCAATCGCTCTCGAACACGCTCGATCTTTCGCGGGGCCGCAGTCGGCATCGCGGGCAGTATGCGACAGAAGCGCGACAGACCCGACGCAGAAAGCGGACCCGAGGCCCTGACCCGGGTCCGCTTTGGTGCTGGGGAGGGAGAGATTCGCTCTCTGCCCCGGACTTCTAGTGCGCTACGCGGACGTAGCCTAGATCAGCACCCCGGCGCTACCCAGGGAGCGAGCCCGCGAGCCCGGTAGAGACTGCGAGCGATCCGGTGATGCTCCATCGCGTCCTCCCAGCTATCCACGGGCCACGGCTCTCCGTGTCCGAGCAGTTGGTAAGGACCGCGAGCGGGAGAGGTCGGGTTGTGAGCGTGCCATCGACCGCCCGACTCGGAGAGAACACACGCCAGCGGTATCACCCAGCACCCGCCGCCGGCTGGATGTGGATTCGGGGCGCACCAGTTGCTCTCTCGGTCCCGGCGCTCCTTGACCCGCTTGCGGTACTTCCGTAGCCCTCGCTTGGCTTTCGGCGGCGAGCAGGCAATCCGGCGCTTGATCTCGTCCCGGGCTTTCTTCGTGACCTCGGGCCGGGCATACACCGTCCTGATGTAGTCCCGGGTCTTGCCGATGTTGCAGACCCGGACTTCGGGTTTTTCGACCTCAACTGGAGGCGGAGAGGGCGGAACCGGCTCTGAAGCCGAGGCCCGACCCCCTAACAATGCGACCGCGCACACGGCCGCCACGGCGATTGGCTTGAGCATTGCTGCCTGGCCTTTCGTTCCGATCAAGCCGCGAGCGTTTCCGCTGTCCACGACCCGATAGGCATTCCCGAGCGTTTGGCCCGGGGTTGCTTTTCAGGTTGCCGTGGAGGCTAGGCGTCGTGCCTGACGCACTTCTGTCGGGCGGCTGCCTACTTCCCTACACCCGGTCGGGGGTCGGCATTTAAGGGAACGGCCGCTCCGGGTTCATAGCCGAACGCACACCGCCCGATCAGATTCGCCGAACGCTACCCCGCCGCTTTGACTTGGGCCTTGCGAAGCGCCGCTCGAGTCTCGGCAAACTGGCCGTGGCGCTCTGATTCGCTCAAGACCGCCCGCTCGGGCGCCTCCGAGCAGACCCGACCCGCCGAGTCCTGCCAAGTCCCGGCCTTCGGAAAGAAGACCTGGATCTCGCCGTCGACCTCCCGGATCCGATTCGCCTTCAGGCCCGGGATCCGAAACAGACCCTTGGCCCGCGCCAGAAGCTCCTCGTCACTCATAGCTCACATCCTCTCCGCAGGCCCGACACTGCCCGGTCTGCGAGTCGTAGGCTTCGGTCGGGTGGCGGCACGGCTCGGGCTCGGCCACCCCGGACAGCTCGTCCAACTTCACCCGATCGCCGCCGGCCTCGGCCAACCAAAGCTGCGCCTTCGCCTTAGAGACTCCGGCGCGCTCGGCAAGCTCGGGCACCGTCGGCATTCCCTGCGACCCGTAGGCCGGCTCGCCGTCCGCCGGCGCTGCGCGCGGCTCGTCTGTGTGCGCCACCGGAACGCCCCTCGGCCCGACGGTCTTGAAGCGGATCCACTCGCTGACCTTGACACCGGCGGCTTGGGCGTCTGCCTTCAAGCGTTCGTGCTCTGCATCGCTGAATCTGATGGAGAACTGGGGCATGGGTGACAACCGTAACCCGATGGGGTGACAGAACGGCGTCAGGACGGTCGTAGGCGGGTTGCAAGCGGGGTGCAAACGGGTGACAGGGAGTTGAACAGCGTGTGTGAGGCGGGGGAAGTATTCATTTGGCGGACCGGGGGGATGCCGGGAGGGGGTGGCGGGGGCCCTGTCCCTGCCTTTTCCCATTCTAGAGCCCGATATTGACCTTGACCATCAGTCAAGGCACACGTTCACCATTCACTCTGACTGGTATCGACCGCTCTGCAATGGGAAGAACGGACGATCTACCTCTCGATGTACCTCTGAGCGTGCCAGGACAGGGCCGATACTTGGCTCTAGACCGGGCAATCTGGCATCAATTGCTCGGCGCCCAGCCCCCTCACATTCGTGATTCGTCGCCGCTTTTCGTCTCGCCGCTCCGCCCCGCCAGCGTCGCGCTACTCGAACTGCCAGAGTAGAGATGGGGATGACGTGGCTGCTCGGGCGCATTCTAGAGCCGAAAACGCTTGACTATCGGTCAGGCTCGCGAGCGTGCTCGCAAGATATTTTGGTCGCAGGGGTTGACATGAGGCCAACCATGCCGATAGAGTGTTGACCGTCAGTCAATGCCGAGTCTTTGCACAGTCTCGGCGCTACTACTCTCGGAGGTTGATTCCGTGATTAATGAGATCGCAGAGATCGAAGACCTGCTGGCAGGCCGCACGCTTGGACAGCTACGCCGCGACTACCGCGAAGCCCGGCGACAGGAATTGGCAGGACGGATCACAGACTGCTCGGAAGTCCGGCGCTGGATCACGGTCGAGATGATTCGCCGCGTCGGCCGCGAGCGCGTAGCCGTGTTTGAGCGGCTCGAGCGTGAATGGGAAGCGAAGAATAACGGCTGCCCCGCCTAGGCTTGGAGCGCGGGCCGGTTCGATTCCGGCCCTAGGCTTGCCCACTCGGGCATGACATAAAGCGGCCCCAGCGCGGTTGCACCCGCCTGAGGCCCGGCCACTCGGAGGTTGATTCCGAATGACAGGCAGCACACTAACAATCGAGCAGACTCGGCGCGGGGATTGGGTTGTACGGCTGGATGGCCGCGACTACTCGGGCCCGTACCCGTTCCACGGGCTCGCGCTGGCGTGGGCTCGCAAGCTGGCGCCACTGGCTGGAGCGAAGGTCGAAGCATGAGCCCGCGCAACTACACCGCTGAGGCTGAGACCCGGCGCGACGAGCGCGCACGACACGCTCGATATCTCAAGCAGACCGGCGGCCAGCGCGGGCGCGCAGTCATGCACGAGCCCATAGCCGAGCAGATAGCCGGCGGCCCGATCAGCGCGCAACCGTTGCCGACTGCGGACACTTGGTTGAAGTCGCACGGCGCCCGGCTCGACATCGACGCGGCCAAGCGCCGACGCTACGCGGCAGCGTTCGAGGAGCTGATCGAAGCTGGCGTGCAGACTGACGACACGCTCGAATACGCATTCCTGCTGGCGCGCGAATACCTGGAGCAGACTGGCGCTGACTTTCTCGGAACAGCGGAGGTCTGCGAGCGCTACGGCGGGATGCATAGGCAGACAACTGGCCAACCTGCGGCGGCAGGACAGATTCCCGGAGCCCTTCCTAACCCTTAGATCTTCGCCGGTATGGCGCGAGCGTGACCTGCCGGCGCAGGTGTTGACGTACAAACTACAACCGAAAGGTGAAACCGATGAGTGCCCGTTCTAGGTGTCGAGATTGTCCCGATTGCGGCAGTCCTGACACCTTCACAATCTGGATCGGTAAAGACCGCGCGAAACTCTGCGACTACTGCGGCTCAGAGTTCGACCACCGAACCGAGCAGCAGCTAACCGTGGACGGCCGAGAAGTAGCCGGAGCCGATCCCCGCGCCGCCTGAAAAGCATGAGCAGGATCGGATGTTCGATCCCGGGCAGCAGATTCGCGGCCAGCTCGGATTCAACACGGACTGAGCTGGGATTAGGCCCGGTCGCCACCACGGGGCCGGGCCTTTCCTATGCCCTCAGCCGCTATGTGAGCGCCTCTGCCGTCCGTACAGGTCCGACAGGCTGCGACATACCCGACGCCCTACTGTCACGCTCTCGGCCCGTAGGACGGCCCTCACACGGGACAGCTCGGCTCGACAGGTAGACCCGCAAACCTTCGCATCCCGGCGCATGTACGGCGCCAGCGGATCGCCGCAGACTACGCAGACTCGTGATTCCAACTGTCCGGGTAGTACGCAGCACCGCAGCGCCGACAGATTGGGTAGGACTGCTGGGCGCTTGTGAATGGCAGGTGCCCGAATATCCAGCAGATCAGCCTCATTTCCCATTCCCAAGCGTAGGCCCGGACGATGGATCATCCACGGCCCGGGAGTCTCGGCCCTCAAATCGCCGCA
>QZJI01000042.1 GCA_003599735.1 Dehalococcoidia bacterium
TGATCGAGGGGCTTTCGTCATTCCCAATGTGTGTCGTTAGGTGCCCGAAGGTCACCTGAATCCGCGCTAACCTCCGTCCATCAGGGGCAGGAACCCGCAACGCGAGGATGTGGCCCGCCGCTGATAGCGAGGAGCACGTGATGGATGCTGGGTACAAGATGCTGGCCTCGTTCGGGGCCGTCCTGGGTGCGGGGGCGCTGCTGGTCGCTTCGGTCGCCCTGGTAAGCGACGGGGGAGGCGGGACTCCTGAGGAGACGAAGGAGGTGGCCGCTGCCCTGCCCGCGCCGACGACGAAGGCGATCGAGGTTGAACTCGGCGACCTGTTCATCAAGCCGAAGACGCTCGAAGTGGCTTCGAATACGACGCTCGAAGTCATCGTGAAGAACGCGGGCGCGATCCCGCACAACCTCAAACTGGGTACGGAGGGCACGAAACTTCTCAACGCCGGCGAAGGTGAGAAGGTAAAGTTCGGCCCGCTGACAAAGAGCGTCCAGTTGATCTGTGACGTGCCGGGCCACGCCGCCGCGGGCATGACGCTGGATGTGAAGGTGGCCACCTCGGCCGCCCCGGCCGCCTCGCATACGACGACTACGGCGGTTGGCGGCGCCCCCGGCGCGAAGATCGATCCCGCAGCGACTCCAGGCCCGAACTGGAAGCGACGCGATCCGAGCGCGCCGGCGGCCTCAACAGGCACAACGGGGGTGACGCACAAGATCACGCTCGACGCCGTGGAGTCGGTGATTGAGATCGCCCCGGGCGTGACGCAGGAGATGTGGACGTTCAACGGCCAGACGCCCGGCCCGGTGTTGCGCGGTAAGGTGGGAGACACCTTCGAGGTGACGCTGACCAACAAGGGCAAGTTGGGGCACTCGATCGACTTCCACGCGAGTAAGGTCGCCTGGAACGACGAGATGCGGACGCTGAAACCCGGCGAGAGCCTCGTCTATCGGTACGAGGCGAAGCACTCCGGAATCTACATGTACCACTGCGGTACGGCCCCGGCGCTACACCACATCGGCAACGGGATGTTCGGGGCGATCATCATCGACCCGCCCGGCCTTGCGGCCGTGGAGCGTGAGTTCTTCTTCGTGCAGTCGGAGATCTACACCGGGCCGATGGGCCAGCCGGGCGACCTGACGAAGATGATGGCTGAGGCATGGGACGCGGTGGTCTTCAACGGCTACTTCAACCAGTACCTGCACCAGCCGATCCGCATTGAGCCGAATAAGCGCTACCGCGCCTGGGTGCTGGACGCGGGCCCGTCGGAAAATTCCTCGTTCCATGTGGTGGGGACGATCTTCGACACCATGTACAAGGAGGGCGCTTACACCCTGCGCCCCGGGGACCTGAAGGGCGGCGCGCAGGCGCTGGACCTGCAGCCCGCGCAGGGCGGCTTCGTGGAGTTTTCGATGGATGAGGCGGGGCTCTACCCCATCGTGACGCACAAATTCGCCAACGTGGGCAAGGGCGCGCTCGGCCTCTTCCAGGCCGGGGATGTCCCTGGCACGAGCGGCGCCGCGCACTAGGACGGTTCCTCAATGGTGGGTGTGGGGCCGTCATCCCGCACCCACCCTGAGGAACTGACGCCGCAATCAGTGGGGGGTAGCCTTTCGATCGGATGAGAGAGAGCGTGACAATGGTGAACATACCGGATATCGAGGAAGGTGGCGCTCCAGACACTCCGTGCGCGACATGCGGCCACATGGGCGAGGAGCATGTCGTGCGCGACATCGAGGTCGCCGGGGACACGAAGCACGAAACGTTCTGCGAGGCCTGCGACGCCCCCTGCGAATTCCTCCCCACCCCCGAGCGGTAGCCCTCGCGTGCTACTCGGTGATGAGGTGGCGACGTCGCAAGGAGGTGCGTGCGATCCTGGCGAGGCCTCGGACGGTGGCGTCGGCGACGCGCGAAAGCAGGCCGTCAGCACGGGCCATGCGCCCCGTGCTCATAAGCGCCGCGACGGCCCACCAGGCGCGCTTGGAGCGCCGCGCACCCCACACCAGCGGGCCCGGCCAGGCATGGAGGATGTCCGCGAGGTATCCCGCGCGTTCCAGGTCGGGCCGGAGGTCGCGCTCCATCGCTTGCTGGTACTCAGCGAGATCGGCGCATGCGCCGTTGAGGTAGCGATGGACGACGGGCGCGAGGGCGCAGGCGGAGGCGACGGCGCCATACATTCCCTCCCCCAGCAGCGGTTCCACCATCCCCGCGGCGTCGCCGACGAGCGCGACTCCGCCTTTCGCGACACGCATCCCCTTCGGCTGAAGCGGCAACTGGTGGCCGGCCTCGTCCCGCAGCGCGCCCGGATCCCAACCGTACGTGCGCACGTAACTGTCGAGGGTGTCGCGCAACTTTGGTCCCGCATCCGCCCAACCACCCACGCCGATGTTGATGTGGTCACCTTTTGGGAAGAGCCAGCCATAGCCACCGGGAATGAGAGCGACGTCGACCGCAACATGACCCTGAAGCCACAGCGGGATCCCGTCCGGGCACGGCAGGTTCCCCTCCAGGGCGACCCCGTGTGCGAGGGGGCGCGCGAGACCCACCGCGTGGCCGACGATGCCGTTTGCGCCGTCCGCCGCGACCACGACCCGCGCGGTATGCGTGGATGCGTGGTCCTCGTGATCCTCCATGCGGACTTCGTATGTTCCGTCCGGCCGCGCCTCGACGCCGCGCACGACCTGGCCTTGCAGGAACTCGACGCCTGCCTCGCGCGCCCGGTCGACGAGGAAGGCGTCGAGGCGGCGGCGCTGGGTCATGTAGAGCATGGGTTCGCCGGTCTCACGGGTGACCGTCCCCGTCCGCGGGTTCCCGAGGATTATTCCGGTGACGACGTGCTCGATCACCGGGGAGAGGTCGAAGGGGAGCAACTCACGCGTCTTTACGGAGACGCCGCCGCCGCAGGCCTTGTCGCGGGGGAACTCGGCGCGGTCGATGAGCAGCACGCGGTGGCCCCGGCTGGCGATCTCCCGGGCCGCCGTGGAGCCCGCTGGCCCGGCTCCGACCACGATTACCTCGGTGTCCATCGTGGCCTCCCTCTGGCCCGCTCGCGCGGGCTGGTGGGGACAGCCTAGTCCTCGCATGCGCGCGCGAACCTGACGTTCGTCCCGCCGAAAGGCGACCGGAGTCTCGCCACGAGGTCGGAATACGGGCGACAATGCCTGCGCAGGTGCGCGCAGGCCTGACGGCCGGACGGGTGATCGCACGGTGGTGACAACCAGCCCGACCTCCGAAGTCGCCGCACCAGCCGATCCGCCGGTTCTCGAATTGCGCGGTCTGACGAAGCGGTACGGCGCGCTGACGGCGGTCTCCTCCGTCGATCTCAACGTGTCGGCCGGGGAGATTCTCGGGCTGCTGGGCCCGAACGGCAGCGGAAAATCAACCACCCTCAATCTGGTGATGGGGTTTATCAGGCCAACGGCGGGCGAGGTCATCATCGATGGACACTCGCTCCGCACCGCGCCGCGCGCCGCCCTGCAGGATGTCGGCGGGCTGGTTGAAGGCAGCGCGTTCTATCCGTACCTCTCTGGCCGCCTGAATCTGGAGATGATTGCGCGGCTGCGTGGTCTACCCACCGGGCGGGTAGACGAAGCGCTCGAACTCGTCGATCTCACGCGTGCCGCCCAGAGGCGATTCGGGGACTATTCGCAGGGTATGCGTCAACGCCTCGGTGTTGCTGGCGCGTTGATGCACCACCCCCGGCTCGTCGTGCTCGATGAGCCGACGAGCGGCCTCGACCCCGCCGGGACGAGGGAGATGCGTGAACTGCTGCCACGGATCGCCTCCGCGGGCACGACGGTCATCCTCGCCAGCCACCTTCTCACCGAGGTGGAGCAGGTGTGCACTCGGGTGGCAATCATGCAGGCAGGGGCGGTAATCGCAAGCGGGACCATCGAATCGTTGATGAAGCGACGCCCGCGGTGGCGGGTGCGCGTCCCCGCCTCGAAGCGAGCGCGAGCGCTCGAAATCCTTCAGGGTGTGCGGGATACGGGGAGGGTGCAACCGCTCGAAGAAGATCTGTTTCTCGATACAACGGCCAGCGGCTCCGACCTGAACCGCGCCCTCCTCGATGCCGGGATCATCGCCAGTGAGGTCGTGCCGATCGTGCCGACGCTGGAGTCGATCTTCATGGAGCTCACCGTACAGGCACCGGCATCGTGAGCGCGCTGATCGCCATCGAATTCACCAAGATCGTGCGGCGCCGGCTGAACCAGATCGTGCTGGCGGTGTTCTGCGGCCTGCTCGTGGTCGTCTACGTCCTGCTGTGGCTCGCGAGTGATGTGGTCATCGAAGTGGGGGCGGCCCCTGACGTGGCGACACGGTTGCGCTCCACCCTGTATCTGCAGGAGACCGTGCCATTCGCGATGCTGATGCTCTACTCCTTTGGGTTTGTCTCCGGCGTGGTGGTCATCGGATCGAACGTCGGTTCCGAGTACGGTTGGAACACCATCCGCATGTTGATCGCCGCCGAACCTCGGCGGGAACGAGTACTGCTCGCCAAGCTCGTGACGCTTTGGGTGGTCGTGGTCCTGGCCCTGCTGCTGGGCCTCGCGGTCATGCTCACGACGAGTGCCCTCATCACGCTGGCGGCGGGACAGTTCAACCTCTCGTTTGTGGACGCCGCGTATGTGCGCGATTCGACCTACTCATTTCTCCGATTGCTCGTCGCGACCGCGCCGTATTTCGCCCTGGCCGCCCTTCTAGGCGTCGTCGGGAAGTCGGCGACGGCGGGCATCGCGATCTCTTTCGGCGTCGCGTTCCTCGAGGGGATCGTTGGCAGCCTGATGTCGCTGGCGGGCGGCTGGCTCGCTGAAATTCCACCGTACATGCTCGACACCAATGCCGACACGCTAGGCCTCGCCAACGGCGGGCAGATCGGGGCGATGTTCGGCAACAGTTCCGCGATCGGCCAGGCGTTCAACCGTCCCAGCCTCTGGCACGCTGCAATCGTGCTGGCCTGCTGGGCCGCGGCGTTCATGGTCGCCTCCTTCTGGGCGTTTCGCCGTCAGGATCTGGAGTACCAGGGATGAGTCCGACGCGTGGCCCAGCGACGCTCCAGTTCCTCGGGGCGGCCGGATCGGTGACCGGATCGCGCTACCTCCTGTCCGCCGGAGATCAGTGTGTCCTTGTGGACTGTGGCCTGTTCCAGGAACCTGAACTCGAAGCACACAACACGGAGCCGCTCAGCGTCGCCCCCGACCAGATCGATGCGGTGGTGCTTACCCACGCGCATATCGACCACAGCGGGTACCTCCCGCGCCTGGTGCGCGACGGCTTCCGCGGCCCGGTATGGTGCACCCCCGCGACGCGTGCCCTTGTCGAGATCATGTGGCGGGACATCGCACAGATCGCCGCCGCGGACGCCTCGCTTCGGGGACAGCGAGGTCACACGCGACGTGTCGAGGCGAAGCCCCCTATCTACACAATGGGCGACGTGGAGCGGGCGCTGCTGTTGATCAAGACAGCCGAATATGGCAGCACGACACGGCTGACGCGGGGGTTCAATTTCACGTTTCGTGACGCGGGCCACATTCTTGGCGCCGCCACAGTCACGTTTGAGTGGGGCGCGCCGCGCGAGCACATACGTCTCCTTTTCTCGGGCGACCTCGGCCGTCCCCACCGTCCGATCCTGCACGACCCTGCACCCCCGCCCGTGGTCGAGTACGCCGTGGTCGAATCGACCTACGGCAACCGTACGCACCCGACAGGCGACATCGAGGGGCAGCTGGCGTCGATCATCACCGAGACGGTGGAACGTGGCGGGAACGTCGTGATCCCGTCATTCGCCGTGCAACGCGCGCAGGAAATCCTCTATCACCTCCGCCGGTTGTCCGATGCGGGGCGCATCCCATCGATACCGGTGTTTCTCGACAGTCCAATGGCCGCCGCCGTGACGGCAGTGTTCCCTCGGTTCGCCGCCCTCCTCGACCGTGAGCTCGCCGAGGCGTTCGCGCGCGGCGATTCCCCGTTCGACTTCCCGGCCCTCACCATCACCCAGGCGCCCGAAGAGTCACGCCAAATCAACGACGTTCGCCGACCGCACATCGTGATCGCGGGGTCGGGGATGTGCGATGGCGGGCGCGTGCAACATCACCTGCTGCACAACGCCGGCCGTCCCACCAGCACGGTCTTGTTCACCGGCTTCCAGGCGCCCGGCACGCTTGGTCGGCGGATCGTCGAGGGCGCGCCCGAGATTGAGTTGTTCGGGGAGACGGTGCATGTCCGTGCCCGGATCGAACAGATCAAGGAGTTCTCGGCGCACGCCGGGAGCGACGAGATCGTCGACTGGGTGCGTTCGATCCCCAACCGGCCGCGACGGCTATTCGTCACCCACGGGACGCCTGAGGCTGCCGAGACCCTTCGCGGACGTCTCGTCGCCGCTATGGAATGCGACGCCTATACCCCGGTATTTGGTGAGACGGTCGAGCTCTAGCCCTTCGCTCGCCCGAGGCGGTGAGGTACTACGATCGGCGACATGGCCGACGCACACGACGAATTGACGTACTCCGCGACGAAGACCGGCGACCGCGACATTCTGCCCGCGGGCATGATGAGCGTGGAAGAAGCGCGCGCGCGCATCCTCGACGTGATCGAGGTGCTGCCTGTGGCCGAGACCCCACTGTTGGACGCGCTCGGTCTCGTCCTTGCGGAAGATGTACGTTCGACGCTCAACATCCCGCCGCTCTCGAACACCGGCATGGACGGTTACGCCGTCCGCAGCGAGGACACCGCGGGGGCGTCGTATGACACGCCGCGGACGCTCCGCGTCATAGGCTATCTCGCGGCCGGTACGGTCTTCGAGGGCCGCGTCGGGCCGGGCGAGGCCGTGCGCATCATGACTGGCGCGCCGATCCCAGACGGCGCGGACACCGTCGTCCCCTTCGAGGAGACGGACGAATACGATTGGGCCACGCGTGACTCCGCCCGTGACCCCGGCGCCTGGCAGCAGTCTCCGCGCGACACCGTTCGGATCGACGTCGCTGCGCTGCCCGGCGCCAACATCCGTGTCGCGGGCGAAGATGTCCGCGCGGGGGAACTCGTGCTGCCGCGCGGTACCGTCCTCGGTGCGGCGCAGGTTGGAGTGCTCGCCTCGCTCGGCCTTGCGCGCGTCGCCGTGCATCGCCGCCCGGTCGTGGCGATCCTGTCCACCGGCGATGAGCTACTGCGCCCCGGCGAGCCGTTGACCCCCGGGAAGATCTACGACGCCAACGCCTTCAGCCTCGCCGCCCAGGTGCGCGCGTTCGGCGGTGAGGCGCGCGTCCTCGATGTGGCACGCGACACCGTCGAGGCACTAACCGCGAGCATCCGTGAAGGTCTCGCGGGCGCGGACCTGCTCGTCACTAGCGCGGGCGTCTCGCGCGGCGACTTCGATGTGGTCAAGACAGTGCTGGCGCAAGAGGGCGAGATCGGCTTCTGGACGGTGCGGATGAAGCCGGGGAAGCCGCTCGCCTTCGGCGTCTTCCGAGGCGCGGGTGGCCGTCGCATCCCGCATCTCGGGCTGCCCGGTAACCCGGTGAGCGCGATGATAACGTTCGAGTTGTTCGGGCGCCCCGCCCTCTTCAAGATGGCCGGCCGTCTGCAGGAGGATTCCGCAGCCTGGGAGCGCCCACGCGTGCGGGCTGTCGCCCTCGACCGCATCCACAACACGGACGGACGACGCTTCTACGCGCGCGGCATCGCGGAGCAGACCGCCGCAGGCTGGACGCTCCGCCTGACCGGCCCGCAGGGCTCCGGTGTCCTCACGTCCATGGCGTTCGCGAACGCCTACGCCATCTGCCCTGAGGACGTCGAGGATATCCCCGCTGGCGCCGAATGCGAGGTCATCCTCCTCGACCGCGAGGTGCCGCCGCCGCCTCCGGCACGCGAGTAAGTGATGGCAGAACCACCTTCGTCCTGGGTCACACTCGTCGTTGAGGCGTTCCCTGATTGGAGAACGCTCCCGGAAGACTGCGCTATCCCGTTAGGAATCGATGTCAACCAATGGGATCACGGGGAAGCTATTGACGCGGTGGGACGAGGCGGCGGCCGACCTGCTTTCCTTCGGCGTCTGTTGCTGACGCACCCGAGCGGTCGTCCTCACCACGAACAGTTCGATGGTCGTTTCTGGAATGCCTTCACCGAAGCCGAAGCGTTCGCGTGGGCACAGGACATTGCTGCTCTTGGATTTGTGGAGTTTGTCGAGACCGAAGGAGCGCCCGATCTCAAGGCTGGGGAGTTCTGGGTTGAAGCAAAGACAATCGAAGAATCGGAAGCTGAACGCCAGGAGACCGAGCGCCTTGTTAAAGACTCCGGGGGGATGCTCTTTCGAGGCCCGATACGGCTTGTACCTCCAGACGAAGGGCTCATCGGAAAGTTAGACCGCCAAGCGAACGATGCCGTCAAAAAGTGGCGACGTCAAAGCAGTGGGCGGTTGATTACGTTCTTCGATCTTCGAACCATCGACTTCGGCATCTCGCGCGATCAGGCGCTGGCTGACGTTGCCAATTGGGCTCGGCGGAAAGCACATGCTGACGGTACGTCAATAGTCGTCTGCTTCAACCATCGGTGGCGTGCCCCATTTGTTGTTGAGGGGCTCTGACGATCAGCGGGCAAACGTGCTCACATGCGAAAATTACGCTATGCCCGATCCCATCCCGCTCGCCCACCTCGTCCGGATCGCCGGTGCGCCCGGCTCCGGGAAGTCGCTGCTGATCACCGCGCTGACTGAGGCGTTTCGCGCGCGCGGCATCCGCACCGCCTCCGCCACGCTACGGACGGATGGCGCCACCGTCTTCGTGATGCCGAACAGCGGCCGCGCCACCCTCGACCGGCCGTTGGGCCTCGACGAGTTGCCGGCGCTCCTGCGTTCGCTTGACCCGTCCGTTCGCCTGCTGCTCGCGGAGGGGTACCCCGCCGTCGCGGACGGCATCCTCGCGCCGACCGTCGAAGTGCTGATGTGGGGCGTCGGCCCGGCAACGCCCGCGGCCGCCCTCGTCGCCACCATCGACGGCGCGGCGCTGCTCCGGCAATTCCAGCGCACCGGCCCGAAGGACGCTGGCCTAGCCGCCGAGGTGGCGGATGCGATCCAGTCACGCGTCCTCGGCCAGCCCCCTAGCGCACAGTCGGCGGGCACGAGGACGCCCGAGGCGGGTTCGGGCGTAGTAGGCGGGATCCGGCGCTGGTTCCGGCGCGGCTAGATCACGACCTCGAAACCAGCGAACGCGCCCGCTGGCTCTTCCCAGCGGTAGATGACGTCCTCTACGCGTGACCAGCGAGGGCCCTCACGCATCCGCTCCACGAACTGGCGCAGCGACGACTCGTCACCCTCCGCCACGACCTCGACGCGGCCGTCGGAGAGGTTCTTCGCGTAGCCGGTGACGCCGAGGAGGGTCGCCTCGTCGGCGCAGAAGGCTCGGTAGCCGACGCCCTGCACGCGCCCCTTGGCGAACGCGACGATCTGGCGCTGCTTCCCGGCCGGCATCGTTAGCCCCGCAGCACGGACTGCACCGTGCGTTCCACGAGCTCCTGCGGTACGTCGTCGCGGACCGTCGCCAGGCCGGGACCCTCGAGAAGGACAAGGCGAAGCTTCCCCTGCTCCACTTTCTTATCGCGCTTCATCGCGTCCAGGACAGCGGTGGCGTTCACGCCTGGCGCCGCCGTCGGCAGCCCGAAGGCGCGTAGGAGGTCGGCCTGCCGGTCGAGCAGCGCCTGCGACATCATGCCGAGTTCCACGCCGATGCGGCCGGCCGCCATCATCCCGACAGAGACCGCTTCGCCGTGCATGTACTGCGTGTACTGCGTCGCCTGTTCGATGCCGTGTCCCGTCGTGTGTCCATAGTTGAGGATCGCACGGAGGCCGCGCTCCTCCGGGTCACTGGAAACGATCAGCGCCTTCAACCTCGACGACTGCGCCACCACCTGCGCCACGAGATCGAGGTCGGGCGCATGCGAGGTGATCCGGGTCGATTCCCGCTCCAGCAGCGCCAGCAGCGAAGGGTCGAGGATCAGCGCGTGCTTGATCACCTCCGCGAAGCCCTCGGTGTATGAGCGGCGCGGGAGTGTGCGCAGGGTCTCGATGTCGGAGATCACCGCAACCGGTTGGTGGAATGCGCCGACGAGGTTCTTCCCGGCGGGCAGGTCGATGGCGACCTTCCCGCCGATCGCTGCGTCGTTCATCGCGAGCACCGAGGTGGGCAGCTGCACTACGGGCATGCCTCGGAGGTAGGTGGCCGCGACATACCCTGCCAGGTCGCCGACCACACCGCCCCCAAGTGCGAGGATGACGTCGCGGCGCTCGGCGCGTTCGCCGGCCAGCCAGGTGTAGATCTCGCTGGCGGTGCGCTGTGTCTTCGACGATTCACCCGCCGGGATGACGTACGAGGCGCCCGGTGTCCCCGCGCTGTCGAGGGCTTCCGCCACGGTGCGTCCATGCGCCTCGATCACGGCGGTGTCCGAGATCAGGAAGACGCGCCGCCCATCGAGACCGATCTGGCGTAACCGATCGGGCAGCCGGCGCAGTTCACCCGGCGCGACCCAGATCGGGTAGCGCTCTGCGCCCGTGTCGAC
>QZJI01000017.1 GCA_003599735.1 Dehalococcoidia bacterium
TACCCCTCCCAGAGCACGTCACCCTTGAGGTCGGCCGGGTGCGACTTCGAGGCGAAGACGGCGTACTCCGCCTTCGACACGCCGATCGTCGTGGTGGGGCCGTGGCCGGGAAGGACCAGCGTCTCGTCCGGGAGCACGTAGAGCCGCGAGGTGATCGAGGCGATCTCCTGCTGGAGGTTTTCGGACGTCTGGGTGCGGCCGGGGCCGCCGGGGAACAGCGTGTCGCCGGTGATCAGCGCCCCGCCCACGAGGAGGCAGGTCGAGCCCGGCGTGTGCCCCGGCGTGTGGATGGCGCGCACCGTCGCCTCGCCCACCGCGAACGTCGCGCCGTCCGCGAGTGGTTGGACGTCGCGTGTGGCGTCGAGGTTCGTCTCCGTCGCGCCGCAGAGGACGGGGGCGGGCGTGTGCGCGCGCAAGATGTCGAACCCGTTCCAGTGGTCGAAGTGGTGGTGCGTCACCACGATCCGCTCGACCGGCGTCTCGCCCAGCGCCTCGACGATCGCCTCCGCGCCCTCGGGTACGTCGACGACGGTCACCGGGCCACCGGAGACGGGCCGCAGGATGTAGGAGTTGTTCCCGAACCGCCCGAGCGACGGCAGCATCTCGATGCTCAGTGTCGCGTCCTGGTAGACCGTCGTTCCCATCGCCGTCCCCCTCACCTCTTCGCCGGCCGGTGGCCGAGCCCGGCGCGCCGTCCGTCCGTCCACGCGAGGCCCTCCTCGGCGAGCCGTCCCAGCAGGATACGCACTCTCGCGCGCTCCTCGGCGGTGGTCGCCCCGGCGCGTTTCGCCAGTGTCGGGAACGTGACCGATCCGCCCGCGGCGTCACGCAGCACCTGCATCACCCGCCCGCGCGCCTGGCGCTCTGAGCCTTCGAACGCCCCCTGCGCGCGCACGGGCGCCGCCACCTCGCCCGCCGCGAACCGCGGCCGCGCGGCGCACATCGAGGCCACCACGCACACCTCGCAGTGCGGGCGCGGGGTGCAGACCCGCGCGCCGTAGTCCATCAGCGCCGGGTTCCACCGCGCGCCCTCGCCCGCCGGGAACAGCGCCGCCGCCGCCGCGTCGATCTCCGCGCGCGAGGTGTCGCGCGCAGGCTGCAGGTCGCCGAACACCAGCCGCCCGAGGACGCGCACGATGTTCGTGTCCACGGCGGGCGCGTCGTCGCCGAAGCCGAAGGTGCGCACGATCGCTGCCGTGAACGGCCCGACACCCGGCAGCGCGAGCAGCGCCTCCGGGTCGCGCGGCAGCGTACCGTCGTGCTCTTCCATGCACCGCCGCGCCGTCTCGTGCAGTCCGACGGCTCGACGCGGGTAGCCCGCGCGGCCCCACGTTTGCAGCACCGCAGCGCGGTCAGCGCGCGCGAGGCTCGCCAGCGTGGGGAACGCCTCCATCCACCGCGCGTAGACCTCGATGACGCGCGACATCTGCGTCTGCTGCGCCGCGACCGCCGCCACCAGCGCGGCATACGGGTCGCGCGCCGTCCGCCACGGGAACGGCTGGGCGTGCGCGTCGTACCAGTCGAGGAGGCGTCGCTGCACCGCCCGGCGGCGCGCCGGTGGGAGCGCGTGCGGGCGTTGCTGGACAGCATGGCCGGAGGTGGTGCGGGGCATCGTCGGCGGAGCGTAGCCGGGGGCCTCGTCGTGTACCATGCGGCGCCGAGGGGTGGTGCGCCATGGTCGCTGCGAAGAAGCCCGTTGCCAGGAAACCCGCCGCGAAAAAGAAGCCAGCGGCGCGCAAGCCCGCTCCGAAGCGCCCCGCCTCGAAACCCGCGGTGAAGAGGCCTGCGGCAAAGAAGCCAGCCGCGAAGAAGGCGGTCGCCAAGAAGGTGCCCGCGCGCAAGCCAGCCGCGAAGAAGCCAGTTGTGAAGAAGCCGGCGGTGAACAAGCCCGCTGCCAGGAAACCCGCAGCGGGGAAGGCTCCCGCCCGCAAGCCGGCTACGAAGAAAGCCGCCGCGAAGAAGGCCGCTCCGAAGACGGCCGTGAAGAAGATCACCGTCAAGAAGGTCGTCAGCAAGAAGGTGGTCACGAAGGCCGCCGCCACACCCGCGGCCAAGCCCGCCACCGCGAGGAAGCCCGTGACGAAGAAGGCCGACGCCAAAGAGACCATCGAGTCGCGCGTCAACGTCGTCAACGACCATCTGACGCAGCACGTCGTCGTCGTCCGGCAGTTCACCCGGACGTTCCCCACCTCGAATGTCTGGGTGCTGAAGGACGGTCGCGAGGCCGCGCTCCTCGACGCCGGTTACGGCGACAAGCAGTCGATCGGCGAGCGCTCGAAGTTCTTCACGAGCGAGATGGGCCACCTCAACTTCAAGACGATCGCGATGACCCACCACCACTACGACCACTCGTCCGGCGCACGCCAGTTGAGGGAACTGCTCAAGGCCGAGACGGCCATCAACCCCGTGGACGAGGTGCTGCTCCACACGCCGCCCGCGCCCTCGCAGGGCAACGAGGACCTCCCGGACGAGGAGGACCTCGCCGAGCGCGTCGCCGCCTGGCGCGCCGAGGCCCTCGCGACGCCGATCGACCGCCCGCTCGCGGACGGCGACACGTTCAAGGTGGGCGGCCTCACGGTACGGGCGGTGCACACGCCGGGCCACACCGCTGGCCACAACTGCTACTGGGTGGAGGAACTGCGCATCCTCTTCACCGGCGACAACATCCTCGGCGTGGGGACGAGCGCGATCGGCCCGCCGCCCGCCGGCGACATGAAGCAGTACCTCGACTCGCTGCTCCGCATGCGCGAGCTGCAGGCCTCGCTCTTCGCCCCCGGCCACGGCCCGACCGTGACCGCGACCGACGCGAAGGTGCAGGAACTGCTCGACCACCGCGCGACGCGTGACCGGCAGATCATCGACCTCATCGACCGCGGCTACACCACGGACAACCAGATCCGCCGCGCCCTCTACCCCGAGATCCAGAAAGGGCTCCGCCGCTCGGCCGGCGGCCAGGTGCGCTCCCATCTCGCGAAGATGGTGGGCCAGGGCATCGTGACCGTGACCCAGGAGGACGAGGGCAAGGTCTGGCGAGTCGCACTGACGAAGTAGGCGATCTCGCGAAGCGCGCAAACCTTCAGGTCCAGCGCCCACGCGATCGAGGGCGTAGCGTACTCGCCACGCCAAGCCACCGAAGGCTTGGCGTTTCCTGTGAGGACGTGCCGCGTGCGCTTGACCCCATTGATCCCTCAGCGTCTGCTGTTGCAGACAACGGTCGTTGGACTCTTCGCGGTGCTCGCCCTGCTTCCCACCACACATGCGAGTGCCGCATCTGCCGCGAAGACATGCGCCGTCTCGTCTCCAAATGTGTACACCTGCGTGTTCACCATCACCCCGGGGGTCGCGGTCGGCGCGGGCGCCTGGCTCGTGCAGACCTCGGGCGTGGGGACGCTGAGCGCGCCATCGGTCGTCTCGTCCAACAACGGGTGTGCGTCGGCCACGGTCACCGCGGGCGGGACGCCAATCAATCCGCCGACCTCCACGGCCGTGTCTGACTACAACGTGACCATCGGCGGCACTGGCTGTGGATCGAGCGCGACCGTCGCAGTCACTGAGACGGTCACGGTCACCTCCAGCGGGTCCGTGTGCCAGACCATCTGGATCACCGCCGGGATGCCCAGCGTGTCGGCCTGCGCGGCTGTCACCTACACGTCACCGGCACCAGCTCCGGCTGCCGCGAAGGACTGCACTCCGGCATCGACACCCAACGTCTACACCTGCACGTACACCGTCATCCCCGGATTCCCGGCGGCGCCCGGCGACATCATCCACGTCAACGAACCCCCAGGACCGCCGATGACCGGCCCCGGCACGTTGGCCTCCACGCCGGTCGTCAGCGTCGTCAGCGGCTGCAACGAGATCCCTACGCCCGTAGTCTTGAGCAGTCCGACCAGTTACCACGCGACGATCGGCGCGAGTGGCTGCCCCGGCACGACCTGGTCCGTGCAGTTCACTGAGACGATCGCCGTCACCGCGAGCGGCCCGATCTGCCAGTCCTTCTACATGGTCGCGACCGTGCCCCCGGTCACCGCCTGCGCGATGGTGACCTACACCCCGCCTGCCCCCGGCCCATCGGCCACGAAGACCTGCGTCCTGACCGCGACGCCCAACGTGTACATCTGCACGTTCACGATCACTCCAGCGGTCGCAACGTCGCCCGGCCCGTGGCTTGTGCAGATGGTCACCCCCGGCCCTGGGACGTTCACGGCGCCCTCAGCCGTCAGCACGGCCACGACCGGATGCAGCACGCTACCGGCGGTCGCTGCGGGCACGTTCATCAGCCCGCAGTTCGGCACGGCTGACTACAACGTGAACATCGGCGCTGGCGGCTGCACGGCGGCCGCGGCGGCGGTGATCACGGAAACCGTGACGGTAACCTCGTCCGGACAGATCTGTCAGACCGTCTGGATCACCGCCGCTGGCCCCGGCGTGACCGCCTGCGCGGACGTGTTCTACACGAAGTCCCTCACCTTCTCCGGAGGCACGATCGCTCCAATGGGTGTCTCGCTCGTCTCGTTCACAGGCAGCGTGATGCAGCTGGACGCCGCGGGCGCCGCGAATAAGCCGAGGATCGTCACGGTCTCCGCGACGGCTGGTGGGACATTGATCACCTATGTGATCGGAGCCCCGGCCTTTGTGAACTCCGACTTCAATGCCGCGTTCCCGGCCGGCCTCAATGCCACGCTCGTGATCGCGAAGACCGGTTAGTCCCCAGGGGGTTGTCGCGCACGCATCGATGTCGGATCGTCCCAGCAGGGGCACGAGCCCACCCGTTGCAACACAGAACGGGCTCCGCCGCTCGGCTGACGGTCAGGTCTGGCGAGTCGCGCTGACGAAGTAGGCAGGCCACGGGGGCGGCAGGCGGCAGGAGCGAGCGAGATGCCCGACCCGACGGCCTCCCGTCCTGACATGCCGGGCTACTTCCACGAGGACGACGAAGTCACGCTCCTCCCGTGGTCGTGGGCGGACAGCCGCCTGCGCAATGCCCACAACTACTGGATGGCGACCCACACACCCGAAGGCGGGCCACACCTCGCGCCCGTCTGGGCGGTATGGGACGGCGCGAGGCTCTTCATCGCCACCGGCACCCGGTCGAAGAAGGCGCGCAACCTCCGACATGATCCGCGTTGCACTCTGGCCACGGAGAACGCCGAGGAGGCCGTCTTGATCGAAGGCATCGCTACGCCCATCGATGCCGCTTCGGCCGAGCCGTATCTCATCCTGTACCAGGCGAAATACGGCTCCCGGCCGCCAGAGGACGACGGCTGGCTGATCACACCGAAGACTGCCTTCGGATTCATCGAGCACGCCGAGCAGTTTTCACGCACCGCCACCCGGTGGCGGTGGTAGGAGCACCGGCCCCGGGACGGCGTCGCGTCTCGACGGTGAGCAGTTCCGAATCTGACGCCCCGGCCCGGATCACACGGATCGTGTCGTCACGACGACGCGACCAAACGCCCCCTGCCCCACCGCGTTTTATCACTGAGGCACAGCCGAACGGGGCACAGCCGAACGGGGCACAGCCGAACGAGGCACAGCTGCATCGAGCCCTGCGGCGAATTTCAGGAGGGCACAATGAACGCACTGGTAGCAGCGTTTGCGACAAAGAAGGCGATGACGGCCGGTGTCATCGCGGCGGCCGTCATCAGCGGCAGCATTTCAGCCCAGACGGCCGGACTCACCACGTCGGTTTCAGGGCGCACGGACGCCGGTGGAAACGCCTCGGCAACCGCCATGCTTGACACCACGATCGAGGCGTTGACGAATCTCGGCGTCACGATCCGTGGCGACTCCCATGGCGGGGCGACGACGGCGGTCGAGGCGGCCCCAGCTGTCGACGGCAGCGCCGGCGCAGAGTTCGGCGTGGGCGTCGGGAATCGCATGAACGCCAGCGTTACCGGCGGCACAGAGACCCCCGAGGCCGCGTCCATTGAGGCCGACATCAGTAGCCGCGCCGGTGGCGGGCCAGACGGCAATACCGGTTCGGCCGCCCGGAGCCAGGCGTCTGTGGAGACCTCGATCGACGCATCGGTAGAGGCCAACGCCACGTTGCCCGCTGGCGTCGACGTCGACGTCTCAGGATCCAGCACCGGAATCCTGGGAGTATCGGTCCGCTAATACTCCTTCATGAACGGGGGCGAATCGGGGGAACGGCTGAGCCGTTCCCCCGATTCGTGCCGCTTCGACCACGCGACCAGCGCGTCGCGTGATCCAGACTCCTTTGTGCCGCGCCTGCCTCTGCCCGCCACTTGACAGCCTGACGCTGGGGGAGTATTAAACCAGTTGGTTAGTTAACCGAAAGGTTCATTACCGATGGCAGTCACCCAGTCTGACCATCTCAGCACCACCTTCGCCGCCCTCGCCGACCCAACCAGGCGAGCGATCCTGGCGCGTCTCGCCGTGGGTGAAGCCTCTGTGACTGAACTGGCAGAGCCATTCGAGATGAGTCTGCCCGCGGTCTCCAAGCACCTGAAGGTGCTCCAGCGAGCGGGCCTCATCGAACGAGGCCGGCATGCGCAGTGGCGCCCCTGCCGGCTGAAGGCGGCCCCGTTGAAAGAGGCGGCGGACTGGGTGGGTGATTACCGCCGGTTCTGGGAGGGGCGGCTGGATCGTCTAGACGTCTACCTCCAGGAACTCCAGCAGGATCAACACCGGACAGAGCAGGAGCAGAGCGATGGCGAATGAAACGGGCAAGGCGGCTCAGTCCGCGCGGAGCGACGCTCGCATGCGGGTCACACACAACCTCGATACCAGGGAATTGGTCTTCTCCCGAGACTTCGATGCGCCACGACCCCTGGTGTTTCAAGCTTTCACTCAACCGGAACACCTGATCCGCTGGTGGGGCCCTCGAGGTTGGACGCTCACGACTTGCGAGGTCGACTTCCGCCCTGGCGGCACCTGGCTCTACTGCATGTCGGGCCCGGACGGAGTTGAGTCATGGGGTAAGTCCACCTACCGCGAGATCGTTGCGCCGGAGCGTGTCGTCTACCTCGACACTTTCGTGAACGCGGACGGCAATCCACTGCCGGGCATGCCGGAGATGCTCATCACGCTCGAATTCGTTGAACGTGACGGGAGGACAACGCTCGTCTCGCGCACGCAGTTCGAGAAGGTCGAGGACCTGCGGACGATCGTCGACATGGGCGTGGTCCAGGGCGTCACCGAGACATGGGATCGCCTCGACGAACTGGTCGTTATGATGGCCCACGACCAGGAGATCATACTCACCCGGTTGCTGAAGGCGCCGCGCGCGCTGGTGTTCAGAGCGTGGACCGACCCGAAACACGTCGCGCAGTGGTGGGGGCCGGACGGCTTCACCAACACAGTCCAAGAGATAGACGTCCGGCCAGGCGGTGTCTGGCGGTTCATCATGCACGACCCCGACGGCGTCGACTATCCGAACAACATCGTCTTCAACGAAGTCGTGGAGCCAGAACGTCTCGTCTACGACCACGGCAATGAGGGCAGCGTGGACCGTTTCCATGTGGCCGTGACGTTCGAAGACGCCGGCGATCAGACCCGGCTGACGATGCGCTCGCGCTTCGCGTCCGCCGCGGCGCGCACCGAGGCTGTCGAGGAGTTCGGTGCCGTCGAGGGTGGCAACCAGCACCTCAACCGTCTGGAGCAGTACCTCACGACGATGTGAGCGACGACGTGAAGCAGCCACGCGCGTCAAACAGTCTGTATGCGGGCACGCCGTCGTACGAACCCTGGACGGTCGCGGCGGATCAGTGCGGGGTCAGTTCCCGGTGACGGCCACCAACAGCGTGCCATCCGGGATCTCGCCGCCCGGGAACAGCGCAAGGAACGGCTGGTTCACGAAGTCCGGCGCCCCCACGATGTAGCCGATCGCCATGCCGCCTCGGAGCACCCAGAGCGAGCGCACACGCACCCCGGGCGTCGCGACGGCGAGCGTGACGTTCCCACCACCCCACTGCACGAGGGTCACGCCGGAGGGTGCGAGCGTACCGCGGAAGCCACCGCCCGCCGAACCGCCGGTTGGAGTCACAGTCACCGCCACCGTGCCGGTCGTGCGGTGCAGGAAACGATCTGACGCAGAGACCTCGATGGTGACAACGCCAGGCCCCGGCGCGGTGAAGGAGGCTGTCCTCCCGCCTGAAGTCAGCGCGATCGTGGGTCCGCCCGTCTGCCTCCACTCGAAGGTGACGAGCCCACCCTCGGGGTCAGTCGCCTCAACAGCCAAGGAAACGGCTGTGCCGGGCGAGACGCTGCGGTCCTCGGGCTTTGTGAGGGTGGGTTTCAGGTTGCTGCCATAGAGGTTGATGAGCCAGGCCGCTTCGGCCGCAGAGGCGGTCGGGCGGCAGGTCGTCAGGTCACTCTGGTTGTACGAAGGCCACATCAGATCACTGCGAGCGTCGGAATGGCCAAAACCGATCGCGTGGCCCATTTCGTGCGCCAGGAGGGTACGCAGGCAGATCTCCGGCGTGCTGAGATTGTTGCTGAGAATGATGTCGGTTTCATCGAAGTCTCCGATGGTGGAGCCAGCGGAAGTCAGCCAGGTGCCCCGTGTCAGACCGGCCCGCGATCCGGTGACAAGGTCCCGCGAGTCGTCCCACCCGATCTCATTCACGCTGTTGCCGATGTCCACCCGTGCCGTGTCGCATACACCGGCATCGCGAATGCCGACAGCGGCGTCGATGTTGTTCCACATCTCCACAGCAAGGCGAATAGCCTCGTGGAACTGCTCGGCGGTTACCGAAGCCGGCCGGTTCGCTTCGACGGTGCAGAACGACACCAGGCTGGCGTTGGCTGGCCAGCGGACGACCTGGCCGTCGCTTGAAAAATTCTCGATGATGAACTCGGCGCCAGTCGACCGGTCGCCGCTGCCCAAGACCTCGCCAGATTCGTCGAATGTCACCATGTCAGGCGAATCTGCCGCAACCGGGGAGGCGAAACGGGGTGCGAAGCAGGCGACGCCAAATACAAGCACGGCGACGAGGAAGCGTGTACGACGAGATCGCGAGCGTTGGTACATGTGAACTCCTGGGCGACAAGCCCGATGCCCCTGAGCTGCCGCTCCAATATCCACTAAATCGAGATCAGAGGGCAGACAGTTTGTCAGGGGCACAAATCGACGGAGATCGCCCCGCTTCCGCCACCATGAGATAATTCATACGGTTCCGCTCGCGCCGCCGAAGGGTGTCGCTGCGGTCGGACTGATTCAGATTCACTGACACCGCCTCGGGCGGGGTTTCGGGCACATCGTGACAAGTCCAACTACCGAGGCGAACGCCTGGGGCGTCGTCGGTCAGGACGCGCCGGTTGAGGTGCTGCGGCGCGCGATCGCCGGGGGCCATCTCGCGCACGCCTACCTCTTCGCTGGCCCCCCAGGCATCGGCAAGGCGCTGCTTGCCCGACGCCTCGCCCAGACGCTCGTCGCGCCGAGCGCGGAGGATCCCACGCTCCCTGACCTTGCGTCGCGTGCGTCCCAGCAGATCGAGGCCGGCGCCTCCGCGGACATCGAGCGGATCGCCATCGGCGGCATCTGCGACGAGGCCAGCCACGACCACGCCACCGACCGCTCGACCCGCATCCGCATCTGCCAGATCCGTCGCCTCGAACGGGTTGCCTCGCTCGCCCCATTCGCGGTCTCTCGCCGCGTGTTCGTGATCGATGGCGCGGACGACCTGCAGCCCGAAGCCGGGCACGCCCTGCTGAAGACGCTCGAGGAACCTCCCGGTGACGCGCTCCTCCTGCTGCTCGCCTCCGACATCGACGCGCTGCTCCCCACGATCCGCTCGCGCTGCCAGGAGATGGTGCTCCGCCCGCTCTCGCACGCACGTCTCGCCGAAGAACTCCGTGCGCATGCCGCGCTCCCCGCGGACGAGGCGCTCGCCCTCGCCCGCCTCGCCCACGGTCGCTACGGCCTCGCCATGCGCATGCATGCTGACCCCTCCCTGGCCGTCCTTCGCCAGTCCGCCACCGAGGAGGCGCGCCGCCTCGCGCGCGCCAGCCGCAACGAGCGCTTCGATGTCGCTGACCGTCTCGGCGCCGCCTGGTACCGCGAACGCGAGAGCGTCCTCGCCACGGTCGACCTCTGGCGCGACTGGTGGCGGGAGGTCTTGCTCGCCACCTCCGGCCTCGAGGCCCTGCCCGAGGCCGTCGAAGACGCCGCCGGCCTGACGCCGGCGGACGCCGTGCGCGCGCTGCAGGCTGTGCAGACCGCTCGCCAGCATCTGCTCGGGAACACCAGCGCCCCGCTCGCCCTCGAAGTCATGATGCTCGACCTCCCGACGCTCAGCGCTCCGGTACCCGCGACGGCGGGCGCCGTATGACGACGCAGACGCGCACGACGTACGCCGGCATCCGCTTCGCCGAGGCCGGCCCGATCGCCTACTGCTCGCCGGGCGACCTCGTGCTCGGCGTCGGCGACTACGTCGTCGTGCGCATGGCGCGCGGAGAGCGGCTCGGCT
>QZJI01000009.1 GCA_003599735.1 Dehalococcoidia bacterium
CGGTTTGAGCGTGCGGTAGTTGATCGTCTCCGGCTTGGTCACCTCGCCGTATGACCAGGAGCGGATCTGCGACGGCGACGCCAGCGACAGGCGGATCGCGTTGAAGTCATTGACCTCGAGCATCTAGTCCTCCCCCGTCTCCCGGCCGCTCAGGTTGATGCCGAGCCGCGGCAGCGCCGCGTCGTCATCACCAAAGCCGACCTCTTCCTCTTCCTCGTTCAGGATTTCCACGCTCAGGCAGAGCGACTGGAGTTCCTTCACAAGGACCTTGAAGGACTCCGGCACGCCGGGCTCCATGGTGTTCTCGCCCTTGACGATCGCCTCGTACGTCTTCACGCGTCCGACGACGTCGTCCGACTTCACGGTGAGCATCTCCTGCAGGATGTGGGCGGCGCCGTACGCCTCCAGTGCCCACACCTCCATCTCACCGAAGCGTTGGCCGCCGAACTGCGCCTTGCCACCCAGCGGCTGCTGGGTGATGAGGGAGTACGGGCCCGTGGAGCGGGCGTGGATTTTGTCGTCCACCAGGTGGATCAGCTTCAGCATGTACATGTAGCCGACGGTCACCGGCTGGTCGAAGGGCTCGCCCGTGCGGCCGTCAAACAGCGTCTGCTTCCCCCACACCGGCGGGGCAAAGCCCGTGCGGTCGGCCACAGCACGCACACGGAGGTCGAGCTCCGTCTGGCTCAACTGACGGACGTCCTTCTCGCCGAGGCCTTCCAGCCACAGGCTCAACGCAGCGTGACGGGCGTTGCCGGACGCACCGCGCAGGACGGTGGACGGGTCGAAGCCGGCCTCTTTGAGGTAGGCCTCCATCGCGGGGACGTCCACGCGCTGGCCGACCTGCTGGTCGCGGGCCGCGAGGGCGTTCCGCGTCTCGACGGCGTTGGCCTGCATGGCGATCCAGGAGACCGCGAGCTGGTCCTCGATGTCCATCGAGACGGCGCCGTCGAACACCGGCGTCACCGCGCGGTAGCCGAGGGTGGAGGCAGCCCACCCAAGGTGGACCTCCAGCACCTGGCCGACGTTCATGCGGGACGGCACACCGATCGGGTTCAGCACGACCTCCATCGGACGGCCGTCCGACAGGTAGGGCATGTCCTCGATCGGTTGGACACGGGAGACCACGCCCTTGTTGCCGTGGCGGCCCGCCATCTTGTCGCCTTCGCTGATCTTGCGCTTCTGGGCGATTGAAACACGGACCATCATGTTCACGTCCGCGGGGAGCTCGTCGTTGTTCTCCCGACGGAACACCTTCACGTCGATCACCTTGCCGCGCTCGCCGTGCGGGACGCGGAGGCTGGTGTCCTTCACCTCGCGCGCCTTCTCGCCAAAGATGGCGCGGAGGAGCTTTTCCTCCGGGGTGAGCTCGGTCTCACCTTTCGGCGTGATCTTGCCGACGAGGATGTCGCCTTCGCGCACTTCGGCGCCGACGCGGATGATGCCCTCGTCGTCCAGGTCGCGCAGCGCGTCGTCACCCACGTTCGGGATGTCGCGTGTGATCTCCTCGGGGCCCAGCTTCGTGTCGCGGGCCTCGACCTCGTACTTCTCGATGTGGATCGAGGTGAACTTGTCCTCGCGGACGACGGACTCCGACAGGATGATCGCGTCCTCGAAGTTCAACCCCTCCCACGACATGAAGCCGACGAGGACGGACTGTCCCAGCGCCAGTTCGCCCTCATGAGTGGAGGACGAGTCGACGAGCGCCTGCCCCTTGCGGAAGCGGTCGCCAGTGGCGACGTTCGGGCGCTGGTTGATGCAGGTGCCCTGGTTGGAGCGGACGAATTTCAGTAGCGGGTACGACTCCTCGCGGCCCGAGGCGTAGCGCACCTTCAGGAAGTCCGCGGACGCGCCGATGACCTCGCCATCCTCCTCGGCCAGGATGACCTGGCCGGAGTCGGACGCCGCCGCCGCCTCGATGCCGGTGCCGACCAGCGGCGCCTCCGGACGGAGAAGCGGGACGGCCTGACGCTGCATGTTGGCGCCCATGAGCGCGCGGTTCGCGTCGTCGTGCTCCAGGAACGGGATCATCGCCGCGGCGACCGAGACGATCTGCTTCGGCGACACGTCGATGTAGTCGACGTCCACCGGGTTCGCCATCAGGAATTTCTCGCCCCACCGCACCTCGATGCGGCGCGCGATCAGGTTGCCGTGCGCGTCCACCTCGGAGTTCGCCTGGGCGATGCGGAACTTCTCCTCTTCGTGGGCGTCCATGTAGACCGCCTCGGCGGAGGGAAACGGCAGCACCGGGACCATCTCGTCGGCGGCGTCGGCCAGCGCCTTCGCCATCTCCGCCGTCACCTTTGTGCCGGCGACGCCGATGACCTCCCCGGACTTGCTGGCGACATCCGCGGAGAGGATGCGGTTCTCCAGCGTCTTTGCGTCCGACCGCTTCACCTCGTGCATCACGGGGCGGTACGGCGTCTCGATGAAACCGAAGTCGTTGACCACGCCGTAGGAGGCGAGCGAGCCGATCAGGCCGATGTTCGGGCCTTCCGGTGTCTCGATCGGGCAGATGCGGCCGTAGTGGCTGTGGTGGACGTCACGGACATCGAACCCGGCGCGATCGCGCGAGAGGCCGCCCGGGCCGAGGGCGGAGAGCTTTCGCTTGTGCGCGATCTCGGAGAGCGGGTTCACCTGGTCCATGAACTGCGACAGCTGGCTACCGCCGAAGAACTCCTTCATGGCAGCGACCACCGGTCGGATGTTCACCAGCGCGGAGGGCGTCGCCTCGTCCGGGTCGGTGATGGTCATACGCTCGCGGACGACGCGCTCCATGCGGAGCAGGCCCACGCGGAACTGGTTCTGCAGCAGTTCGCCGCACGAACGGACGCGTCGGTTGCCCAGGTGGTCGATGTCGTCCGCGTGTCCGCGGCCGACGTTAAGGTCCCAGATGCGGCGGACGATGGCGATCAGGTCGTCGCGGCGCAGCGTGCGCTCGGTCGGCGCGTCCACCAGCCCCAGCCGCTTGTTGAGCTTGTACCGGCCCACGCGGCCGAGGTCGTAGCGGCGGTCGGTGAAGAACAGCGCCTCCAATAGCTCGCGCGCGTTCTCCGGCGTCGGCGGGTCGCCGGGGCGGAGCCGGCGGTAGAACTCCTCGAGGGCTTCGAGGCGGTTCTTTGAGGTGTCCTTCGCGAGGGTGGCCTCGAGGTAGGGGTGATCCTCGTCCGTGTCGACGTCCGCGAGGATGGCGCGGATGCGGTCGTCCGTACCGCGCTCGGTGTCAGAGAGTCCTTCCTCCATGTCCACGGCGCGCAGGAGGACGGAGACCGGCAGGCGGCGCTTCCGGTCGACCTTCACGGAGACCATGTTCTTGGTGGAGGTCTCGAACTCCAGCCAGGCGCCGCGGTTCGGGATGAGTTTCGCGGCAGTCAGGCTGCGGCCGGTGGCCGGGTCGATCTCGGAGGTGAAGTAGACGCCGGGGGAGCGGACGAGCTGCGAGACGACGACGCGCTCCGCGCCGTTGATGATGAAGGTGCCGTGCTTGGTCATCACGGGCACGTCGCCCATGAAGAGTTCCTGCTCCTTCACCTCGCCGGTCTCTTTCACCAGGAGTTCGACACGCACGCGCAGCGGCGCGGCGTAGGTGCGCTCGCGGTCGCGGCACTCGGTCTCCGTGTACTTCGGCTCCTCGAAGCGGTACTCCTTGAAGGAGAGCTCCATCCGGCCGCCGGTGAAGTCCTCGATCGGGGAGACCTCGTCAAAGAGCTCGCGCAGGCCCTCGGTCAGGAACCGCTCGTAGGAGCGACGGGGCATGTCGATGAGGTTGGGCATCTCGAGGAGATGCCGGCCGGAGCCGAAGGATTTCTTCAGCGACGGCACTCGCCGGTTCGGGACCACGATCCGCCGGTTGATGGCGTCCGTGGTGCCGTCCGAGGTGCTGGTCGAGGCGTTCGTGGTCAAGCGGCGCTCCCCTCACCCTCCGCACCGGGACATCCGGCCGAAGGCTGATCACACTGGGCAGTCGAGGGACAACGGTCAGGAGCGGCGTCGCCAGCCGGCGAAGGCGCCCCGCTCAACAGCGGTGGAAGAGGACCACATCCCGAGGGGGACATAGTGAAACCCCGTACGGCGAACCGGCCGTCGGGGAAGTTACCGCACGCTCCGTTGAACCTGACTGCGCCCCACGCAACATCCAAGTCTACGCGCGTCAGCGCAGAATCTCAACGCTAGGGGCATGCAGGGGAAGCGTCAACCGCCCTGAATCTGCCCCCCGTCAGGCAGGCGTTCTCCAGGACGGTCGCGCGGCTCCTTGGCACCCCTCAGGGACATCGGATCCCACCTCAGGCTACGCGCCGCGGCGGAGCTTCCGATCATCAGTCTATCTGACGATTTCGTACCGCCCCGGGGTAGCGCCTCAGGCGTATGCTCCCTCCGCAGAGGGTCGAGGAGGGCGTATGGACGCTCGCTCATCTGCTCCCGCGGCAGCCCCCCGGACTCGGGTGGAGGGGCCGCGCTCCCCAGTGCTGGTCGGCCATCAAGGAACGCCGCGGTGACCCGCGGCGTTGTTGTTACCTGGAGGAGGTCGGTTTGAACTCCGGAATGATTGGCAAGATCGAGAAGGCCCACCGCTACGCTGAGGAGCGCAGCCGCTTCTGTTTCTCCGGCCTCGCCGTCACCGTCCACGGCGATAACGACGATCACGACGTCCGCATTGAAGGCGGCTCGCTGGTTTGCGGGTGTGATTTCTACCGCCACGAGTCCGTCTGCGCACACACGATGGCCGTCGAGCGCCTGCTCGCCGGCATGCTCCCGGCACCATCGGTCGCCGCCTGACTCCCGCGTCTCAGCGCGGCGCCCGAGGACAGCCTTGTGGGTGCCGCGCTGAGACGGGCAAGGCGGCCACACAGACGGCGATGGTGACGCGGAGTTCGTGCCGTTCAGGCAGCATGGAGGCTCCGCATGTTCCATTCACCTCTCAACCGATCACATCGCGTGGACTGGGGCATCCGCGCGGCGTCCTACCTTGTCGCCGCCGCCGCCGGCGCGGCCGGCCTCGCGCTCTGGCGGCGCACTACGGCGTTCACCGCCGCGGTACGCCGCACGGCGGTACGGCCGGTGCCGCGCGAGACACACCCCGAGGAATGGTCGACGAGCCTCGCCAACGCGGGATGGGCGGAGATCACCGACGCCAGCGGTTCGGCGCTCGGGCGGGCGCGAGTCATGCTCGCCGCCTCGGGGTCCTGGCCGGTCGAAGGACAATCTCTCCTCGGCGAACTGCGCTCGCTCCGCCTGACCCCTGACTCGCCGCCGCTTCTCCCAGGCCGGTACTGGGTGCGATTTGAAGCAGGCCAGAACGCCCATGCCATCGAGGTCACCGCGACGCCCAAGGACGGCGCTGACGGAGTCCCGATCCGCTGGGACGACCTCGACCTCCCAGCGAGCCTCGTCGAGCGCAACGCGAACTGAACGCCTCGGTCGTGAGGATGCGCCGGGGCTGAGCCCCGGCTCGGTCACCAACATCCTGAATGCGCTACCGGGGCTCCGCCCCGGCATCCATCACAACTGCTAGAATGCCGCCCAAAGAGCGCCGCCCCGGCAGGGCGCGCGCAAGGTGGCCTGTGACGTCCTCGGCATCAACCACAACCCGGCGGGACTTCCTCAAACTGGTGGGGGGCGGTGCCGCGCTCGCCGGTCTCTGGCCGGTGAGCGCCGTGGCCGGGGCCGTCTCCGCGGTCCCCGGCACGCCAGCAAGTGCGCTGCCCACAGCCGCCTCGACCCTGCCCAACACACATCTCGCCTGGGTCTGGCAGTTCTCCACCGACGGCACGCCCGAGACGATCCGCGACACCCTTGCCGCGTATGGCATGGGCGTCGCCTTAAAGACGCACGACGGCGTGGAGTGGATGGCAAAGTACGACCGGAGCGCCGCCGCGGTGAGCGGCCCGGCCCGGATCGAGGAGTTGGCGGAATTCTTCGAGTCCGGCGGCGTCCCGTTCCACGCGTGGGCGGTCGTGCACGGCTCCGACCCGGCGCGCGAGGCCTCGATGGCAGCTCAGGTGCTGCGCGCCGGCGCCCGCACGATCGCGCTCGACCTCGAGTCCTATCGCGGGTTTTGGGTGGGGACGGCCGCCAAAGCGAGGCAGTACGGCGAGATCCTCCGAAGCGCTCAGCCGGACAAAGGTGTGCTCACGACCCTCGACGCGCGCCCGTGGGAGATGGACCGCATCCCTCTGAAGGAGTTCGCGGCATTCTCGGACGCCGTGGCGCCGCAGGTGTACTGGAGCGACTTCGGCACCGCCGCGAACATTACGAAGTACTGGATTGCCGGCGATATCCCCGGGTCCGAGGGGGTCACAGCCCGCTTCGCCCTCGATGCCGCCGCCCGAAAACTCCAGACGCTGCAGCTGCCGATCTACCCGATCGGCCCGGGCTTCGTGAAGGACAGCGTGGCGTGGACGCAGTTCATCGAGCGGTCGTTCGCCCACGAGGCGCGCGCCATTTCGACCTGGCGCTACGGCACCACCACCCCCGCCGTCTTCGCGATGCTCCGCGACAACCCGCCGAAGGTGGACCGCATCTACACCGTCCAGCCGGGCGACTCGCTCGGCTACATCGCCATCACCTACGGCACCACCGTCGAGGGACTGATGAAGAAGAACGGCATCACCAATCCGGACCTGATCAACATTGGGCAGGAATTGATCGTCCCGGGTTAGCGCCTCGCCCGCACGCGCGTAATCCCCGCGCGTACACTCCCCTGCCATGGCCACCGTCCCGCCGCCCGCCCCCGACGCCGCCTCGCTGGCCGCCTACGCGGAGGCGGCGCGCGGGCTGCTCGCCCGTGGCGGGTTTGAACGCTCCGGGAACGCCGCCGAGGCGAAGAAGTGGGGCGTGGGCCGCATCGAGGCCTGGCTGGACAGCCGAGGGCGCCCCGACCGGCGGCCCACTGTGCATGTCGCCGGGTCGAAGGGGAAGGGCACCGTCTCCACCCTGACGGCGGCGATCCTGCGCGCCGCGGGCGCACACACCCTGCTGCTCACCTCTCCCGACCTGCACTCCGCCCGCGAACGGATCGTCGTCGACGGCCTCCCCGTCACCCCGGAGGCCTTCGCACGATTCGCGCATGACGTCCTCGCCGACCCGGCGACGGCGGGCTGGTCGTATTTCGAGATGCTGACGGTGATGGGGTGGCTGGCGGGCGCGGCGGCGGGTTGCGAGTGGCAGGTGCTGGAGGTGGGCCTGGGCGGACGGCTCGACACGACGAACGCCGTCGACCCCGGCTCGAAACGGGTCGCGGTGATCACGCCGATCGACCTCGAGCACACGGAGATCCTCGGCGACACGATCCCGCTGATCGCCGCTGAGAAGGCCGGGATCATCACCGCCCCCTGCGCCGTGATCGCCTCGCCGATGCGCGAGAGCGCGCTTGCCGTGATCCGCGCCAAGGCCAGCGAGGCGGGGGCGACGCTGCACGAGGTCACGGTGGAGTGCGCGTTGCGCGTCGTCACCTCGAACCTCGACGGGCAGACGCTCGACCTGAAGACGCCGAAGCGCACCTACCGAGGGCTGAAGTCGCCGCTCGTCGGGCCACATCAGTCGGAAAACATCGCGACCGCCGTCCGTGCCGCCGAGGAGGCGTGGGCGACGACCGAGGCCGCCACTGAACTTCCGGGACCTGGCGGGCCGATCCCGGAAGCCGCGGTGAAGCGCGCGCTGGAGACGACGCGGATGCCTGGCCGGTTCGAGGTGATCCGCCGCAGGCCGCTGACGATCCTCGACGGCCTGCACACGCCGCTGGCGGCCCGCCGCTTCGCCGAGGCGATGCGCGGGCTGACGATCCCGGCGCGGCGCGTCTGGGTGCTCGGCATCCTTTCCGGGAAGGACCTGCCCGCGATCCTCGACGGCCTGGGCATCGGCGAGGGCGACGAGGTGGTGGTGACGCCGCCGCCGACCCCGCGCGCCGCCGACCCGCTCGTCGTGACGCGCACCCTGCGTGAACGCGGCGCGATCCCGCAGCGTTCGACCAATGTCCCGCACGCCCTCGAAGTCGCGTCCGCCCTCGCGGGCGAGCGTGGCGCCGTCCTCGTCGTCGGCAGCCTGTACACCGTCGCCGCGGCGCGCGAGCACCTGCTGGGGCTCACGGGCGACCACGCGCTGGGGCTGCGCTGATTCGAGGCCGCCTCCGCCGCGGACGGGCTAACATGACTGCTCCGCCCGCAGTATCCGAGGCGTGAGAGGGAAATCCGATGGCTGAACGACGACGCGTGGTCGTGACCGGGATGGGCGTAGTCAGTCCGCTCGGGGTCACCCTCGACGAGTTCTGGACGCGTGTCGTCGCGGGCGAGAGCGGCATCGCGCGGATGACCCTCGCCGACCCGGAGAAGTACCCCTGTCAGGTCGCGGGCGAGATCAAAGACTGGGACTACACGCGGTATATGGACCGCAAGGACGGCCGCCGGATGGCGCGCTTCTCCCAGTTCGGGATCGCCGCCGCGCGGATGGCGATCGAGCACGCACAGCTCAACCTCGAGGGGATCGACCGCGAACGGGTCGGCGTGGTGATGGGGAACGGCGGCGGTGGGCTGCAGAACGACGAAGAGGCTGTGCGGACGATGGACACACGTGGGGGGATGAAGGTCGACCCGTTCTTCGTCTCGAAACGGCTGAACAACATGGCCGGCGCGAACATCGCGATCCAGTTCGGGCTGCTGGGCTACAACACCACCGTCGTCACGGCATGCGCCGCCGGCACCCAGGCGATCGGCGACGCGACCGAGGTAATCCGGCGGGGCGCGCTGGACGTCGCACTCGCGGGGGGCGCGGAGGCGGGGATCTGCGAACTCGGGCTGGCCGGGTTCTCTTCGATGCGCGCGCTCAGCACCTCGTTCAACGACACGCCGGCGCGCGCCTCCCGGCCGTTCGACCGCGATCGGGACGGCTTCGTGCCGGGCGAAGGCTCAGGCGTGCTGGTCCTCGAAGGGCTCGACCACGCGCTCGACCGTGGCGCGGCGCCGCTCGCCGAGGTGATCGGCTACGGCGTGACGGCGGACGCGGCGTACCTCGTGGCGCCGTCCGAGAACGGGGCCGGGGCGGCGCGCGCGATGCGGCTGGCGCTGCGCGACGCGGGGGTCGATGTCTCGGCGATCGATTACATCTCGGCGCACGCGACGAGCACGGACGTGGGGGACCTGGCGGAGACGCAGGCGATCCACACGGTCTTCGGCGAGCGCGCGCCGCTGATCCCGGTGTCGGCGATGAAGTCGCAGATCGGCCACCTGCTCGGCGGTTCGGGCGGCGTAGAGACGATCGCGGCGGTGCAGGCGCTCCGCACGGGCTGGGTGTCGCCGACGTTGAACATGGACCACGCGGGCGAGGGGTGCGACCTCGACTACGTGCCGCACCAGGCGCGGCAGGTGGACCCGCGGATCGTCCTCAAGAACTCGTTCGGCTTCGGCGGCCAGAACGCGGTGCTCGTACTGCAGAAGTACGAGGGGTAACGCCCGCCTACAGGACGGTCGTCTGGGAGTCAGTGCGCATCACCGTCAGGTGGGTCATCGGCGAGCCCGTGTCGCCGGCGCCGTGCCAGTGGTCGGTGTCGGGCGGGATGACAACGGCGTCGCCGGTGGAGATGGTGGATACGCCCTCGTGGTCGCCAACCTGGCCGATACCGTTCAACACGTAGAGGAACTGTTCGCTGGTGTGGCGGTGCATGCGCGTCCGCGCGCCCGGCGCGAAGTGGACGAGCGATGCGCCGATGTGCTGGCTGTCGCTGCCGGTGAGGGCGTGGCCGTGGACTTCGCCCTCGAAGATCGGCTGGCCGGTGCGACGGACGGTCTCGCCCTCGGCGGCGCGGATAATCCTGAGTGTCATGTGGGGCTCCCCTCTATGTTGCAGACGGGCTTGCTGCGGGCGCGAGTGTAACCGCGGGGGCTCGCCGCGCTCCGGTGGGGAGGCGCCCAATATCAGTCGGGCGCTCGCTGATGGCGTGAGGCCCGTACCGCTCGCCTTCGGCGAGACGGCCCCATCCCCTGCCCCTTCCCCCGAGGGGTGTTCAGACCGGAGAGATGGGAGCCATGTGTTCGGAGACATGGGATACACCTCTCATACTGGTGGTCAGGTCGACCTGGGTGATGAGGACGGTACCGAA